>JASLBD010000162.1 GCA_030146745.1 Allosphingosinicella sp.
GCTGATGCGGGTCGAGAACCAGCAGTACATCCACTACAACAAGGGCTCGCTGGTCATGTACCTGCTTCAGGACCGGCTCGGCGAGGCCGCGGTCAACCGCGCGATCCGCTCCATGCTCGAGAAATACAGGTTCAAGGGCGCTCCCTATCCGCGTTCGATCGAGCTGGTGCAGGCCTTTCGAAGGGAGGCGAAGACTCCCGAGGACCAGGCGCTGATCACCGATCTGTTCGAGCGCATCACGCTTTACGACCTCAAGGTCGGTGAGGCGAAGGCGACGAAGCGGGCGGACGGCAAGTGGGACGTCGTCGTGCCCGTAGAGGCGAAGAAATCCTATGCCGACGGCCAGGGCAACGAAAAGCCCGCCGCCTTCGCCGACCGGATCGCCATCGGCCTGTTCACCGCCGAGCCCGGCCGAGGCGCGTTCGACCGGAACAACGTGCTTATGATGGAGCGCCAGCCGGTGAAGAGCGGCAAGCAGGTCTTCCGCTTCGTCACCGACAAGAAGCCGACCCACGCCGGGATCGACCCCTACAATTTCTACATCGACAGGAATTCGGACGACAACGTGGGGGCGGTGACCTAGCGCGTCATCCCAGCGCAGGCTGGGATCCCGTGGGGTGAAGAGCGACGGCGCCTTTCACCCGCTGGGGCCCCAGCCTTCGCTGGGGCGACTACCCCGCCACAATCTGCTCGATCACCCCGAAGATGGGGTGCCCCGCTTCGTCGTCCATCCAGATGCGCACCGTGTCGCCGCGCTTCAAAAACTCCGTCTTCGGCTTGCCTTCGAGGATCGTCTCCACGGTGCGGACCTCGGCGATGCACGAATAGCCGAGGCCTCCGGCGTCGATCGGCTTGCCCGGCCCTCCGTCCGAATCGCGGTTGGAGACGGTGCCCGAGCCGATGATCGAGCCGGCGCCGATATTCCGGGTCCTGGCGAGATGGGCGATCAGGGTGCCGAAATCGAAGGTCATGTCGATCCCCGCGTCGGCGCGGCCGAAGGGCTTGCCGTTCAGGTCGACCTTGAGGGCACCGTGGAGCTTGCCGTCCCTGAAGCGGTCGCCGAGCGCCTCCGGGGTGACGAAGACCGGCGACAGGGCCGAGGCGGGCTTGGACTGAAGGAAGCCGAAGCCCTTGCCGAGCTCGCCGGGGATGAGGTTGCGAAGCGAGACGTCGTTGACCAGGCCGACGAGCAATATGTGGGCCAGCGCGTCCTCGGCCGTGATGCCTTGGGGGACGTCGTCGGTCACCACCACCACCTCGGCCTCGCAGTCGCAGCCCCAGGCCTCGTCGGTGAGCGGGATGGAGGCGCGCGGTGGAAGCA
Organism: Allosphingosinicella sp.; assembly: GCA_030146745.1. Next base: position 1,322 of record JASLBD010000162.1, read on the forward strand.
TCTCGTCGGAGCCGCCCTGGTACATGAGCGGGTCGGTCCAGAAGCTTTCCGGCATCTCCGCCGCCCGCGCCTGCCGGACGAGCGCGACGTGGTTCACATAGGCCGAGCCGTCCGCCCATTGATAGGCGCGCGGAAGCGGCGCCAGCGCTTCCCTCTCGTGGAAGCGGTCGCGGGGGATGACGACATGCTCCAGATCCATGGCGAGCAATTCGAGTTGCGGGGCGAGCCGGTCCCAATCGTCGAGCGCCGCCTGCAGGGTCGGGGCGATATGGGTCGCGTCGGCGCACCAGGCGAGGTCGCTGCTGACCACGACAAGCCGCCCGTCGCGGCCGCCCTTCAAGGAACCAAGCTTCATTCGTCCTCCTCGTGGCGCCGGACCGGTTTCAAGTCGTCACCCCGGACTTGATCCGGGGTCCACCTTCTTCACGCGCGCTTTGAAGGAAAGGTGGATGCCGGATCAAGTCCGGCATGACGGGGGGCGACGGCAAGTGGCAACTGGCATTTCCCCGCCGCCTTGGCTAGTGGGCTGGCAACCCACGAAATCCCCGGTCCGAGGACTAATCATGCGCAATATCGATCATTTCATCGGCGGCGCGGCGCACGCGTCGGGCGAAAGGCAGGGCGACGTGTTCGACCCGAACAACGACGGAGTGCAGGCGAAGGTGCGGCTCGGCACCGCCGCCGACCTCGAGCGCGCGGTCGCCGCAGCCCGCGAGGCCTTTCCCGCCTGGGCGGCGACCAACCCGCAGCGCCGGGCCCGGGTGATGTTCAACTTCAAGGCGCTGGTCGAGGAGAATATGGAGGACCTCGCCCTCCTCCTCTCGTCCGAGCATGGCAAGGTCGTCGCCGACGCCCGCGGAGATGTCCAGCGCGGGCTGGAAGTGATCGAGTTCGCCTGCGGCATCCCGCATGCGCTGAAGGGCGAATACACGCAGGGCGCCGGCCCCGGGATCGACGTCTATTCGATGCGCCAGCCGCTCGGCCTCGTCGCCGGGATCACCCCGTTCAACTTCCCGGCAATGATCCCGATGTGGATGTTCGGGGTCGCCATCGCCTGCGGCAACGCCTTCATCCTCAAGCCCTCGGAACGCGACCCCTCGGTGCCGGTGCGGCTCGCCGAGCTGATGAAGGCGGCCGGGCTTCCAGACGGCATCCTCCAGGTCGTCCACGGCGACAAGGAGATGGTCGACGCCATCCTCGACCATGAGGACGTCAGGGCGATCAGCTTCGTCGGATCGTCCGACATCGCGCAATATATCTACAGCCGCGGCACCGCCAACGGGAAGCGCGTCCAGGCCTTCGGCGGCGCCAAGAATCACGGCATCGTCATGCCCGACGCCGATCTCGACATGGTCGTCAACGACCTGGCGGGCGCCGCCTTCGGCTCGGCCGGCGAGCGCTGCATGGCTTTGCCCGTAGTCGTTCCGGTCGGCGAGAAGACCGCCGCGAACCTGCGCGAGAAGCTGATTCCGGCCATCGAGGGGCTTCGCGTCGGGGTTTCGACCGATGCCGACGCGCATTACGGCCCGGTGGTGAACGCCGCCCATCGCAGCCGGATCGAGAATTACATCCAGATGTGCGCCGACGAGGGCGGCGAGCTCGTGATCGACGGCCGCGGCTTCAGGCTGCAGGGCCATGAGGAGGGCTTCTTCATCGGCCCGACCTTCTTCGACCATGTGAAGCCCAGCTTCCGCTCCTACCGGGAGGAGATTTTCGGACCCGTTTTGCAGATGGTGCGTGCCGACAGCTTCGAGGAGGCGCTCCGCCTCCCCTCCGAGCATCAATATGGCAACGGAGTCGCCATCTTCACCCGCAACGGCCACGCGGCGCGCGAGTTCGCGGCCCGGGTCAATGTCGGCATGGTCGGGATCAACGTGCCCATCCCGGTGCCCGTCGCCTACCACACGTTCGGCGGCTGGAAGCGCAGCGGCTTCGGCGACATCAACCAGCACGGCATGGAAGGGGTGCGGTTCTGGACCAAGACCAAGACGGTGACCCAGCGTTGGCCGGACGGGAGCGTGACGGGGGAGAATGCGTTCGTTATTCCGACGATGGGTTAGGATATATCGAAAACCGATGCCATGAATTGCCTCTTTGCACGGAAAGGCAGAGGCGCTACCGGTGGAAGGATGACGGCCCACTTGAGCTTCGACACTCTCGCCTTCGCCAAGCGACTCGCCGCGGCCGGAATGGAGTCGCGGCAGGCGCAGGCGTTGGCCCAGGCCCTCAACGACATTGTTTTCGACACGCTCTCCACCAAGAACGATCTTCGTGAGCTGGAGGTTGCGACAAGGACAGGCCTCAAGGAACAGGAGGTGGCGACAAAGGCCGGTTTCAAGGAGCTTGAAGCGAAGCTGGAGGCGGGCTTCAAGGACCTTGAACACCGCCTGACGAATAGCCTGACCGTCCGCACTGGGGGAATGATCGCCGGGTCTACGACTCTGATCGTCGCAATCCTTGGGACGTTGAACACCCTCTCCTGAGCCTCGTGATTGCGATTCGCGGCGCCTCCGCTAGAGCGCAC
>JASLBD010000238.1 GCA_030146745.1 Allosphingosinicella sp.
GGAATCTTCGCAGAAGGCGGGCGACGAATGGATATTGCCCTTGCTCTCGAGCGCCTCGCCCGGCGCCCTTGCCGCCGGAACGGCCGGCCCCGGCGAGGTCGACCTGGTGGACCGCCAGTCGATGGAAGGCGAGGATGAAGAGATCATCATCACCGGCAGGGGCTATACCGGACATTCCTATTCCTGGGACGGCGGCGGCGACGGCTCTTCGACTGGCGGCACCGGCAGCACGGGCGGCGGCGGCGGCGGTTCTTACTATGCGGCCCCGGTAGCACAACACACCCAGGATTGTGGAACCGAGGATGGCGCCGCAATCCAAGTGGCCAAGCATGTGAAAGGGGAACTTCCGGCAAATGTTTCCGGACCCGCGGATCCGATGACGACTTCCACTGGGAATGATTGGACGAAGGTCGAATTCGGCACGATGATCGTGAAAAATTCCAACGGTTTCGGTGCGCTCAATGACACGATCTATTCGAACGATCTTCCGGGTGACCTCCGAATTCAGTATGACGCTGCACAGCCGGTAGTGGGTTTCTGGCATTCGCATCCAGGGACGAATCGCAGCTCAGATCAGCAACTGGAGGACCGTTACCCCTCCATCGATGACTGGAACATGCTGGATCGGATCAAGGCCGGCGCAGGCGCGGACTCGAACCCGTCCTTGTGGATCATGGACTATCTCGGCACAACGCGCGAGTTCAAGTATACCGAGCGGGACTATTTCGTGAATTTGCTTAATAATGCCTTAAAGATGAAGAATGGAGAAGGTCTGGAAGGGAGAACACGGTCAGAATCTTGCGGGTAGCCGGTTGGAGATTGTAAAAAAGTAGGTAGACAGCAGTGATGGGTACTTACAGTGCGGCCTTAGTCGGATTACTGCTGCTGGCGGAGCAGGGCTCGATCATCATCGACACCAAGCATCCGATCGCGCCGGAATATCACCGCTATGACTACGAAACGACCTGCGGATCGAACCTGTTACAAGTCCGCTTCGGTAACGATGGGGAGGAGAACGGCCGCGTCGATCATTTGCTCCTCGACGGTCGGCCAGTCGCCGACGCTGCCGAGGCGCTGCAGATACGCGCCGCCCGCCGACTGATCATGGGCATCGAGATCCTGGACTGCGGGATTGGTCCGCGGCGATCGGTTCTTCGCGGAACGATCGATTTCGAGCCGGGGGAGTCGCGAAGGCTGGGTATGAGGTCGGCGCTCGCTTTCCGCCTGATCCGGGAGCGTCGGGGCAGCTGGCGGATGACTATCGACCAGGCAGCCGCCGCCGACTCCGGCGCCGGGAGAACCGAATATGTGAGGAGGAAAGTGTCTACGGGTGTTTTTGGCCCGGCCCAGACCGGGTTGCCGATGCTGGCGCAGAAAGGCGGCGGCACGCCCCTCTCCGAGAATACCACGGGCCCCAAATATCGCCGTTATGACTACGAGTCGGCTTGTGGAGCCTCCGTGTTCCGAGTTGGGTTCCGGAATAGATCCAAGGGAGGGAGCCGCGTCGATCACGTGCTGATCGACAGCCGGCCGGTCCTGGGCGGGGCGAAAGCGCTGGATCGCTTCGCCGCCCGGCGGGAGATCGACCGGATCGAAATAATGAATTGCGGCATGGATGCGCAGCGTCCTCTCTTCCGGGGAATCATGGTGCTGAGCAAGCCGGAGGCGCAGCCAGCCAGCAGGCAGAATACGCTCTTCTTTCGCCTGGTCCGGGAAGGGGAAGACTGGCGGATCGCCGTCGATTAGGAACTCCGGCACGGCGCTCGTGCGCTATTGCGGCGACCGACGTCGCGAGCAGGTGAATGACGTTGGAGTAAAAAGTGAATGACGTTGGAGTAAAAAGCCATTGCAGCTCGGCATGGCCGCGAAGGCTGGCGGATTCCCCCCCGCTCGGGAACGTCCTCATGCTCTGCCGACCGTTCCGCGATCGGCCTGATTATGTTCAGGTTCCTCCGGCCATAATGAAGCGCAGCCGCCACAATGGCATGGAGGAGACGATGCGGCCGATGCCAAGCCGAATATCCGCCGGCCTGATGGCCGCTGTGCTGCTCGCGATTCCGGTCGCCGCTCAGCCGCAAGGCGCCGGCCGGTGGCGGGCCGAGCTCGAGCGCGAGGCCGGACCGGCGCTGGGCCGGACCGCGCTCGCGCGCGTCCGGGCGGCGCGGACCGCGCTGCTGGTGCGCGGGCCCGTCTCCTTTCCCTACACGGTCCGGCGGCCCGACGGCGCGTACGCCAAGCAGCGTCCGGCTTTCGCGGCGGCGCTGCGGACGGCGGGGGGCTGGGTCCGCCTCTCCGGCGACGGGGGCGGCGAGCCCTTCGACGCCGACGCCGGGCGGGCGCTCGACCGGCTCCTCGCCGGGCGCGCCTTGTGGACGGAGCCGGCGCCGGATTCGCGCTGCACCGATCCCGGCGGCGCCCTCATGCTGGCAAGGCGCCAGGGGCGCGAGCGGACCCTGGCCTTTCCCTGCGGCTTTGCCGGCCTCGCCGGCGAGGCGGCGCGGATCGTCCTGGCGGGGCGGATCGACGACTGGAGCCGGGTTCCGGCGTCGGAACGGCCGGCCGGGCTCCCGCTCGCCCGCTTCGACGAGCGGACCGCTTCGAGCTTCCGCCACATGAGCGGCCTCTATCAGGAGCGGCTGATGGTGATCCGCGACCCCGCCGAATGGCTGGGCCAGTGGCGCCGGATCACCGCGCGCCAGGGCGATCCGCCGCCGCTGCCCGCCGTCGACTTCAGCCGCGAGATGCTATTGATGGCGGCGATGGGGCCGCAGCCCTCGGGTGGCCGCCGGGTAGCGATCGACAGGATCGTCGAGCAACCGGGCGAGCTGCTCGCCTTCGTCCGCTTCGTCTCGCCGGGACTCCGATGCGGGGCGATCGCGGCGGTGACGAGCCCGGTCGACATCGTTCGAATCCCGGCCTCGCCCGCGAACGTGCGCTGGGTGATCGAGCGGCAAGCCTCGCACTGTCCCTGAGGAGCCGGCCGCCTCAATGCCCATGCACCAGGCGACCGCGGCTTTCGGAGCGGCGCTGCTCCTAGCCTTGCTCGCGGCCCGATTTCCGGCCTTGTGGCGGATCCTCCGGCCCAGGGTCCGGACTCGCTAAGGATCGCACCTTGGGTCGGAAAATCGTCATCCCGGACTCGATCCGGGATCCATGAACTCGACAATCGCCGGAAGGGGCGCGGCTGGATCGCCTCGTTCTCCAGGAACGGTGTTCATGGATCCGACCTTCGTCGGGATGACGCTGGAATCCCTCGGAAACTTCAGAAGCTGATTGAGTACGGACCCTAGAGTTTGTCCTGTAGAGCTGGAATCGTCACCCCGGACTTGATCCGGGGTCCACTTTCTTCACCTCGCTGCCGCCGAAGAAAAAGGTGGATGCCGGATCAAGTCCGGCATGACGAGGCGGGCGCTTCCGTCCAAACCGGACGGATCCTAGCGCCGGGTCCGCTCCACGGGGAATTTGATCGTGCCCGCCGCCGGCTCCGCCAGGAGATGGGCGACGCTTCGCGCCAGATCGGCCTGGCGGAAGGGCTTGGCGAGGCGGGGAAGTTCGGAGCCCGAGCCCTCCGCGATCGTCGAATAGCCGCTGATCAGCATCGCCGGCAGCCCCGGAGCGAGATCGCGCAGGTGGCGGATCAGGTCGACTCCGTTCATGCCCGGCATCAGATAGTCGCTGACGACGACGTCGCAGGTCGCGCCTTCGCGCACCATCCGAAGCGCCTCCGCCCCGGACGAGGCCTCGACGACGGTATAGCCGATGTCGGCCAGCATGTCGGCGGTGGCGCGGCGGACGATGTCCTCGTCGTCGACCAGCAGGATCGTCGCGGCGCGGCGGGCGATCACCAGGGGCGTCTGCTCCGTCTCCTCGCGGCCGGCGGGCTCGGCGGCGGCGGGGAGCCACATCTCCGCCGTCGTGCCCTCCCCCGGCTTGCTCCTGAGGAACAGCATGCCGCCGAGCTGGGCGCACAGGCCGTGGACCATCGAGAGGCCGAGGCCGGTGCCGCGGCCGACGCCCTTCGTCGAGAAGAAGGGCTCGACCGCATGGCCGAGGGTGACGGAGTCCATGCCCACTCCGGTGTCGCTGATCGCAACCCGTAGATATTCGCCCGGCGCGAGCAGCTGGCCGCGGCCGACCGCCTCGGCGCGCGCGGAGATGCTCAGCCTGCCGCCGCCGGCCATGGCGTCGCGCGCGTTCAAGGCCAGGTTGAGGATCGCGAGCTCGAGCTGGTTGGGGTCGATCCGCGCCGCCGGCAGCTCCGCCGGGCAGTCGACCGCGACCTCGACCATCGGCCCCACCGACTTGCGGATCAGGTCCTGCATCCCGCGCAGCAGGGCGACGATGTCCACCGCGCGCGGCTGGAGGTCCTGGCGGCGGGCGAAGGCGAGCAGGCGCTGGACGAGGGTCGCGGCCCGGCTCGCCGCCTGAAGCGCCATGTCGATATGGCGGTGCGACTTGTCGGCCGGCGGGGCGCGGCGTCGGAGAAGATCGAGGCTGCCGATGATCGGGGTGAGCAAATTGTTGAAATCGTGGGCGACGCCGCCGGTGAGCTGGCCGAGCGTTTCCAGCTTCTGGGCCTCGTGGAGCTGGGCGAGCGCGGATTCGTGCTCGCGGGTGCGCTCGTCGACCCGGGCCTCCAGGGTCTCGTTGGCCAAAGTGAGGGCGCACTGGCTGGCGGCGAGCGATTCGAGGCGGGCGCGGGCCTCATATTGCCGGCGGCGCCCGCGCAGGGCCGACCGGGCGACGCTGACCAGGGTGGTGGGGTGGAACGGCCGCTCGAGGAAGGTGACGTTGCCGAGCACCTCGAGGAAACGCTCGGCTGCGGGGTTGCGCTCGAGCCCGCCGCCGCGGCCGGTGAGTAGGACGAAGGGCAGGTCCGACCATTCGGGCTGGGCGTCGATCCACGAGCGCACGCCGCGCAGGTCCGAGCGCATCAGCGCCTCCTCGGTGACGAGCACGAAGCCCGCGCCGAGGCCGAGATCCTTGAGCAGGCAGGCGAGATCCGGACAGATGGTAGCCGCTATTCCCGCTTCGCCGAGCATGGCGGACGCGACCGCGGCGTCGCGCCCGATCGGGGCGAGGACCAGCGCCCGCTCGGAAAGCTCGTCGTTCAAAGGCTGTCGCCGATGGGCGGTGGAGGATTGGCGACGAGCTGCGGAATTCCGCGCAGGACGCCCTGAAAATTCACCAGCGGTTCGCCAAGCGAGATTCCTTCCTCGCCGATCCGATATTCGCGGATCGTGTCCTCATGGGCGCTGGTGCGCTTCTTGATCACCGAGATCGCCCGCCTTACCCGACCGGCCGCTTCGAAATAGCGCAGCAGGATCACGGTGTCGGCGAGATAGGTGACGTCGACCGGCGACTTCATGTCGCCGACGAGGCCGTGCTGGGCGACGGTGAGAAAGGTGCTCGCACCCTGGCGGTTCAGGAACTGGAGGAGCTCGTGCATGTGCAGGATGAGCGCCTGCTCCTGC
>JASLBD010000318.1 GCA_030146745.1 Allosphingosinicella sp.
TCATCGAATGGAACGCCTACCACGCCGATCATCTCTCGCCGGCGAGGCGCAGGTCGGTGGAGGCGCTCGCCATGCTCCTCAAGCGCTTCGTCGTCCCGGTGATGGTGGCGAAGCAATGGTAGGGGCCTGGCCCGCGGCGATCGCCTCGGGATGGCACCCGGTCGCCTTCTCCTCGAGGGTCGGCGCCCGCCCCGTCGGGGCGACGCTGATGGGCCGGCGGCTGGTCGTCGCCCGCGACGGCCATGGCCCGTTCGTCCTCGACGACCGCTGCCCGCATCGCGGGGCGCCGCTGTCGCGAGGACGCGTGGAGGCGGGCGCCGTCATCTGCCCCTATCACGGCTGGCGGTTCGGGCGGGGAGGGGCCTGCCTCGCCGTCCCCGGCTCGCCCCTTCCGGGTGCGCCCGCCGCGGCTCTGCCCTGCGTCGACGGGGCAGGGCTGGTCTGGACCAGCCTGGCGGAGGCGCCGGACCCGTTCCCCAGCCTCCCCGAGGCCATGGAAGACGGATCGCTGGACCGCTTCTGGTGGCCGCTCCGGGCGACCCCGGCGGGCCTGCTCGACGCGATCGAGAATCATCTCGACCCGGCCCACCCCCACCACGTCCATCCCTGGATGGTGCGCTCGCCCGGCCGCCCCCGCCCGGTCGAGGTGTCGGTCCGCTCCGGCCCGTGGGGCGCCGAGGCGGTCTATCTCGAAGGTTCGACGCCCGCCGGCCTGATGCCGCGGCTGCTCGAGGGGAGGAGGGCGAGGAGCCTGGGCCGCTTCTACCCGCCGACGATCGCCGAGGTCGCCTTCGAGGGCGAGACCGGGCTCAAGCTCTCCGTCGCCGTGGTGTTCGGGCCGGAAGACGAGACGCTGACCCGGCCCTGGGCGCATTTCGCGACCCGGCGCGGCCTTGCTCCGGCCTGGCTGAAGCGCGCGGTCCTCAAGGCCTTCCACCTGCCGGTGCTGACCCAGGACCGGCGGATCCTGCGCCTCCAGCAGGAATGGCGCGGGGGGGAGGCGCCGAGCTACGCGACCGGGCCGCTCGACGTCATGGGCCCGACCATCTGGCGGCTGGCCAACGGGCTCGCCGAGCCGGAGCGCGAGCGCTCGCTGACCATGGACCTCTAGGCGCGCTCGCGCTCGACGCGGCGCAGCTTGCGGTCGAAGCGGGGGGTTATTCCGCTCGAAGTCGCAACGGCCGGGGCCGCTCCGAGCCGGGCGAGGGCGCGCTCCAGGGCGGCGCGGACCGCAGTATGGACCTCGTCCGGGAGCGCCTCGTCCAGCTCGACCGTCACTTTTCCGTCCCGCTTCTGGATGATCCGATATTCGCGGATTCGAGGATCGGCGTCGATCACGGCGTTGCGAAGCACATCCGGGGTGACCGTCACCCGGCCGCCCGGAGTCTCGAACTCGAAGACGTCGTCCATCCGTCCGTGGATCCGCGCAACGGCCTGGGAGGGCGAGCCGCAGGGGCAGGGAATCCCCGAAAGCTCGAGGAGGTCGTTCATCCGGTAGCGGATCATCGGCTGGACCCGGCGCACCATGTCGGTGACGATGGGGACGACCAGACCGCTACCGTCCACCGCCTCCCACTCGAACCGGACGACATCCTCGGCGAGGTGGAGAGTCCCGTGGCGGCAGCCCACGCCGAACAGCCCTTCGGTCGCCATGTAGATTTCGCGCACGCGCCGTCCGCTCTCCTGCTCGACGATCTCGCGGTCGATCGGATCGAGGACTTCGGCGCCGCTGAACGGCTCGACTCCCTTCAGCAGTCCGTCCTCGGCGAGCCGGCGAAGCACCTTTGGCGGCGCCACCAGCACCTCGGGCGCGAAGGCGGCGAGATCTTCGCGCCAGGAGTCGATTCCAAGCGTCAGGTCGAAGAATGCGAGCCTGATCCGGCTCCCGCTCGAAGCGGATTTATAGAGGGACGAGAAGCCCGGCAAAGCGAGCGCCACCCGCCGCCGCCGGACCAGAGCATCGGGCACCGCCTTGGCGACGATCGTTCCCAGCCACTCAAATCGCTCGGCCGGCGAGATGACGAAGCGGCCGCGATTGCCGCTGGTGCCGGTGCTCTGGCCGACGAAATGACCGCGCACCCTGTCGCGCCCGGCGGCCAGCGTCTCGACCGCTTCCTCGAGCGTGATCCCCGGACCGTTGAAGTCATGGAAGCGGGACTGCTGGATCGCCTTGTCGATGACCGGCAGGTCCTTGAAGGCGGGGCCCTTGTCGCGGTAGAAGGGGATGGTCGCCCGGGCGGCGGAGATCAGCCGTGCGCAGCCTCGGTGCTGATGTCGCTCGATCGCCCCGCGCGAACGCAGCAGCGCCTGCAGCGCCCGGGCCCTGACGAAAGCCGTCGCGGCATGAGCGACATCGAACATCCGCAATGCCTCCGAAGGGGGCCGGCGCCGACCGGCCGGGCAGGGGTGAGATAAAGATTCATGTTATCTGCTTCAGCAGTCGAAGTCAGGCCGATGTGGGCCAAGTTCCGGTCGGCAACCCATTGGCAGTCGACGCCCGCTGCTTCCGGGGGCATGTTGCCGCGCGAATCGCCAACAGGAGAATGCAATGAAGCCGAAACATTGGTTGTTGGTGGGGCTGGCTATTTCGACTCCAGCCTTTGCCCAGACGCCGGTTCTCACCGAGGCTCAACGGTCCGAGGGTGAAGCTCAGGTCCGCAAAGCGGGAGCGTTGCTGGCCGACACGTTGCGAGATGCCGACTCGGCCAAGTTTAGGGACGTCTTTCTGCAGAAGACAGTCGGCCGGGACGGGAAGGAGCACGTGTCCCTCTGCGGAGAGGTCAATGCCAAGAACGGTTTCGGCGGGATGACAGGATTCCACAAATTCATGCTCGTTGCTGAGCGGGTTCTGGTCGGCGGGACCGGTCAGATCCTCAATGCTGATGAGATCTGCGGCAATGGTCGCGCAACCGTCGACAAGACCCGGGACTACAGCCCCGAGCTTCGAAAAGCCTTTGACGCGCGTGCGGGCTCGTGAGTGCGCTCGAAAGCGGCTATTTGCAGACGGTATAATGGTGGACGCACCAGGGCTCGAACCTGGGACCCGCTGATTAAGAGTCAGCTGCTCTACCAACTGAGCTATGCGTCCGCGCCCGTCGGGCAGAGGGGCCATCTAGGGGCGGCAGCGGCGGATTGCAACTGCGGCGAAGCCGCATCCCGGCGAAAG
>JASLBD010000358.1 GCA_030146745.1 Allosphingosinicella sp.
CTTGCCGCGGCCCTTGCCGCTCCCGCCGCCGCCCAGACTGCGCAGGGCGATCTCTCCGTCACGATCTACAATGACGATCTCGCGCTGATCGAGGATGTGCGGCGGATCGCGCTTCCCGCTGGCGTCTCCCGCCAGGAATTCCCTGACGTATCGAGCACCATCCGTCCCGAGACGGTGAGCCTGGCCGGCGAGGGCTTCGAGATCGTCGAGCAGAATTTCGATTTCGACCTGCTCTCGCCCACCGCGCTGATGCAGAAAGCGGTCGGGCAGAGCATCACCCTGCTCCGCACCAACCCCGCGACCGGCGCCGAGACCCGCGAGCGCGCCAGGGTGCTGGCGGTCAACGGCGGAGTCGTCCTCCAGATCGGCGACCGGATCGAAGTGCTTCGCGACGACGGCCTGCCGGTCCGGGCCATCTTCGACAAGGTGCCCGAGAACCTGCGCGCCCGGCCGACGCTCTCCGTGACCCTCGAGAGCGCCCGCGCCGGGGCGCGGCCGGTGACCTTGAGCTACCTCACTCCGGGCATGAGCTGGAAGGCCGATTACGTCACCTTGTTCGACGAGGCGGCGGGCAGGATAGACGTCCAGGGCTGGGTGACCCTGACCAATACGACCGGGACCACCTTCGACAATGCCGACACCCTCCTCGTCGCCGGCAACATAGGCGGCCGCGGAGGCTACGATCCCTATGGCGGAAGCTATCGCCTGCCGCCGCCCCCGGGAAACCAGCCGGGCACCGAAACGCCGGGCCGAGAGAGCCTGGGAGACTTCCTGCTCTATCCGCTCAAGGAACGGACCACGATCGCCAACCAGCAGACCAAGCAGGTCAGCTTCCTCGACGTCGCCGGAGCCGCCGCCCGGCGCGCCTATGTCTTCCGCAATTCCTGGCTCGGCACTCAGGACCAGGCGGCGAGCGCCGACACCGTCCTGCAATTCTCGAGCTCGCGAAATCAGGGGCTCGGCGACGCGCTGCCGGCGGGGACGGTCAGGGTCTACATGAAGGATTCGCGGGGCAACGCGCAGTTCATCGGCGAGAATCAGATCGGCCACACGCCGATGGGCTCGAACGTGGCGATCACCACCGGCCAGGCGTTCGACGTCAAGGTCCAGCCGGTGGTGGAGAAGCGCGAGCGAATGTCGAACGACCGCTGGCGAACGTCGATGCGCTATACCCTCACCAACGCCCGGCCCCAGGCGGTGACCGTCGACCTCGTCCAGTCGGGCCTTTGGGGCGACGTTCGGATCGCCGAGGAGAGCCTGAAGAGCAGCCGCCGCTCGGCCGACGAGACGATGTGGCGGGTGACCGTGCCGGCCAATGGCGAGGCGACCGTCACCGCCACCTTCGACACGCGCTACTGACGGGCGCAGGGCCGTGCGCCGTGCCATGATCCTGGGCCTGTTCCTCGGCTCGGCGGCGATCGCGAGCGCCCGGCCCGTGGCGCTCTCGCCGGGACCGGAAGCGGTCGCGGTCACGGTCTACCGCGCGCCCGGCCGCGGGGCCGACGAAGGCATGGACCTGCGCTGGCTGAACGGCTTCGCCCTGATCACCGAGACCCGGCGAATCTCCATCCCGGCCGGGGAATCGGACGTCCGCTTCGAAGGCGTGGCCGGTGGGATCCTTCCCGAAAGCGCGATCGTGGCAGGATTTCCCGACGGCGTAATCGAGAAGAACCAGGATGCCTGGCTGCTCTCGCCCGCGAGCCTGCTCGACGCCTCGCTCGGGCGCAGGGTGCATCTTCGCCGTACCTCGGCGCAGACCGGCGCGGTGCGCGAGACCGAAGCGGTGGTCCGTTCGGGGGCCGCGGGGGCGGTCATCCTGGAGACTCCGGACGGAATCGAATCCCTGCGCTGCGACGGACTTCGCTCCACTCTCCTCTACGACCGGGTGCCGCCCGGACTCTCGGCCAAGCCGACCCTCTCAGTCCGGGTCCGAAGCCCGCGCGCGGCTCGCGCGACCGTCACCCTCTCCTACATCGCCAGCGGCTTCGACTGGCAGGCCAATTACGTCGCCAGGCTCTCCCCCGACGGGGCCCGGATGGACCTGTTCGCCTGGCTGACCCTAGCCAATGGCGACGAAACCGGCTTCCGCCGGGCCCACACCCAGGCCGTCGCCGGCCGCCTCAACCGCGGCCACTACAATCCCGCCCGGCCGCAGGCGCCGCCGCTGGTGCTCAGATGCTGGCCCGCCGGGACCACCACCAGCGATCTCGTCGAGCAGGAGTTCGAGAAGGAGGAGATCGTCGTCAGCGGCTCGCGCATCATGGAGATGATGGCCCCCCCGATGCCCCTTCCCGCGCCTCCACCGCCCCCGCCGCCCGTGATGATGGCCCAGCAGGAGGAGCTGGGCGACCTCAAGCTCTACCGCATCCCCGAGCCGGTCACAGTCGCCGCCCGAAGCCAGAAGCAGGTGGCGTTGCTCCAGCGGCATTCGGTCAAGGTCGATTCGATCTACCGCCAGCGCGTCCACGCGGCCGAGCCGCGCAATTCCGGGAGAGTCATGCGGGTCCTCGTCACCCGGAACGACTCCGCCTCCGGCCTCGGCCTGCCGCTTCCTTCTGGGAAGGTCGCCTTGTTCGGAGCGACGTTGGGCCGGGAGATACTGGTCGGCCGAGGCGCGGTGGAGGACAAGGCCGTGGGCGAGCGGGTCGAGATCGTCGTCGGAATCGCGAGCTCGGTGACCAGCATTCTCACCATCCGTCCCGGAATGACGGGAGCCCGGGAAGCCGAGATCGTCGTCGCCAATTCCCGCGACGTGCCCGTCCGCTATGAGGCCGAGCTCGACACCGGCAATATGAGGCTCTTCCCGGGCACCGAGCTTCCCGATCGCGACGGCCGCCCCCTGTGGAGCGTCACCGTGCCCGCCAACGGCCGGGCCACGTTCCGCTATCGCCTGGAGGAACGCTAGGAACCCGCGGACCCTAACCCCGCTTCACCGGCCGCGGCCGGTGATTCTCGTCGAGCGCGACGAAGGTGAACAGGCCTTCCGTCACCTTGACCTCGCTTGCGCCGCGGTCGCGAATCGCAATGACGTCGATGCGGATGGCGATCGAGGTGCGGCCGATCCGCTCGATCCAGGCATAGACCGAGATGAGGTCGTGGAGCAGGATCGGGGCGAGGAACTTCATCGCGTCGACCGCCACCGTCGCCACCGGCCCGTCCGATTCGCGCGCCGCCACGATTCCGGCGGCGATGTCCATCTGGGAAAGGACCCAGCCGCCGAAGATATGGCCGTTGGAGTTGATGTCGCCCGGCCTCGGCACCACCCGAAGGATCGGCTCGCGCCGCTCCTCGCCACGCCGTTCTTCGCTCACGGCCTGTCCTCCCGGCCCGACGCGGCCTCGTCGTGGCCGGTCCGGTCGGAGAGGAAGACGAGGCCCATCAAGGCGGTGCCGAGCAGCACCGACAGGCCCACTCCGGCGACCGTCGCCAGCACCATCTGCCAGGGCATCGACTCGCTCGTCGCCTTGAGCCAGGCGACGGCGAGCGCCGCGGCGATCGCCGAGGCCAGGGCCATCCACTTCATCATGCTCTTGTAGCGGGACCAGGCGAGCGCGGGCGCTTCGAGCCTGGGCGGAATGGGATCGTGGCGGGGCATGCTTTGCATTTGGGCCTCTCCCATGGGATGATTCAACCCGAATCGGGCAAAAAGAGGAGTGAAGGCCCATGACCATCGCCGCCATTCTCGACGGCAAGCCGCGCGACATCGTCAGCGTCGAGGCCGGCACCCGCGTGCGCGACGCGGTCGCCTTGCTCGCCGAGAAGAAGATCGGTGCCATGCCGGTGCTGGACGGGGAGCGCGTCGTGGGCATCATGTCGGAGCGCGACGTCATCTACTGCCTGGCGAGCGACGGCGCCGCGATGCTCGAATGGCCGGTGAGCCGGGTGATGACGGCGCCGGCGATCACCATCGAATCGAAGGTGTCCGTGCTCGCGGCCCTGTCGCAGATGACCAAGCGCCGGGTCCGCCATTTGCCGGTGGTCGAGGACGGCCGGCTGATCGGCTTCGTCTCCATCGGCGATCTCGTCGCCTACCGGATCAGCATGATCGAGCAGGAGGCCGAGGCGATG
>JASLBD010000432.1 GCA_030146745.1 Allosphingosinicella sp.
ATTTCGAGCATCGCGCTGTCCAGCGCCAGGAAGGCGTCGTAGAGCTGGTGGGCGAGCTTCTGGGCCTGCTTCCCCGCTTCCTTGCCGAGCTTCAAGGCATAAGCCAGCGCGCGGCCGTGGTGGGGCATGAAGCCCTGGGCCGGGTCGATGGTGATCGTCATGATCTTCTCGGGCATGTCATGGGCGACCGCCTCGATGTCCATCCCGCCCTCGGTCGAGGCGACCATCGCGACCCGGCCGGTGCCGCGGTCGACGAGCAGGGCGAGATAATATTCCTTCGCGATGTCGACTCCGTCGGTGACGTAGAGGCGGTTGACCTGCTTGCCCTCGGCCCCGGTCTGGATCGTGACGAGGGTCTTGCCGAGCATCTCTTCGGCGTTCGACCGTACCTCGTCGACCGACCGCGCCAGCCGCACGCCCCCCTTGGCGTCGGGCCCCAGCTCCTTGAACTTGCCCTTGCCGCGGCCGCCGGCATGGATCTGCGCCTTGACGATCCACAGCGGCCCCGGAAGCTTTTCGGCGGCGGCGACCGCTTCCTCGACGTTCAGGGCGGCGTAGCCGGCGGGGACCGGAATGCCCTGCCGGGCGAGCAATTCCTTGGCCTGATATTCATGGACGTTCATGGCCGCGCCCTAAAGCACAGGGACGAAGCGATTCCAAGCGGCCCGGTGGAACATCGCCTGCCGATGCCGATTGGAAGCGCAACATGCCGAGCACGATCTTCGACTGGATAGTCCGGACGGCGATGCTGGCGATGGCGGGGCTGGTGACGCTCTCGATCCTCGGCGCCATCGCCACCATGACCAACGATCCGGGGACCGGCTTCGCCGGCGGCGACCGGCCGCTGATCGAGCCGGAACCGGCGGGGGAGCGGAAAGCGGCGCCGGCCCCGTCGCCGCCGGGGGAGGGCAACATGGCGGCGGCCGCCGTGCCGGCTCGAGGTCAGGGCGGCGGCACCATCGTGGCCGCCCGGCCCGCTCCCGAAGACAAGGCCGCGCGCTGGCTGGAGGCGATCGCCTACGCGCTTCTCGCGGTCGCCGGGATCGGCGCGCTCGCCGTGCTGATGCTGTGGAGCCTCGTGCGCGAGCTTCGCCGGATCGCCGAGAGGCCGCGCTGAATCGCCCCCGGAAAATGCCGGGGAGGAATTTAACCCCCCACCGCCGCCAGGATCTTGCGCCGGTCGAACATCCCCACCTCCTCGGCGAAGAAGCGTTCGAGCAGGGCGGCGTCGAGGTCGTAAAGGGCGGTCAGCGCCGGAGTGCCCTTGTCGAGCAGGAGCCGGTTGACGCTGCGGTGGAATTCGCGGCGCTTCCACGACGCCGCCGCCTCGGCTTCGAACAGATCGTGGAGCGCCGTCCCGGACAGGTCCTTCTGCCGGACGAGGGCGAGGGCGGTGCGAAGCGCGTCCGGAAGCGCCGAGCCGGTGAACGGATGGAAGAAGCCGCCGCGGGCGCCGAGCTTCGCCACCCGGGCCCCGCCGATCCGCCAGTAAGCCGCGAAGTCCCCGCCGAGCGGGATCGGCCGCGACGAGGATTCGGCCTTGCGCGGCTCGCCGTCATGCCAGCCGCGGCGGGCGACATATTCCTCGATCCGGTCGGTCCCGTCGGCTCCGCCTTCCGGGCTTCGGGAATAATCGATCCGCTCGATCCTGAGCGTGTGCTCGTCCATCGGGATGCAGGTGAAATGGCCGCAGCCGCCCGTCTCCAAAGTCAGGTCGGCCAGCACCGGCAGGTCGACCCGGTGCGGGTCCGCGAATCGGCACGTCCGGGCGGTGCGGTGGCGCCAGGCGATCTCCAGGGTGGTCTGCGCGGCCCAGCCGCGGGCGTCGAGGGCGCCGGTGCCGGCGATCGTCTCGCCCCCCGGAAGAAGCAGGCTGTCGTCCCGAATCGCCACCACCTTGGCGTTGCGGGCGCACCGGTCCGGCAGAGCGTCGGCGACGGTCTGGTGGATCGCCTCGGTGGTGACGAGGTGGCTTGCCAGCTTGAGCTTTCGGCTGCGCGAGGGGAGTGCGACGTAGCAGGCGTCCCAGCGCTTCGCGATGACGGGGCCGAGCAGGTCGCGCTCCTCGGCCGAGAGGCCGGGATCGAGCACCAGCATCGCGCTGCCGCCGCCGAACCGCACCTCCTCGCCGACCAGAACCATCGCGGCATCGGGCCTCAGCCGCGCCAGGGCGAGCGCGCCGAAGCACCCGGCGACTCCGCCGCCGGCGATCAGCAGCCCGCAATTTTTGCCCCTGCGCATCGGCACGTGCTTACCGACCGAGCGGGCCCGAGGCCATGGCCCCCTGACCCATGAGTCGCGAAAGGCCCAAAACGACACGTTTTTTGCTTTGCCTCCCCACCGCGGAAGGGGAGGCAAGGAGGATAGTGACACGTCCGGAACCACCCGGCATAGTCGAGCGCTATATGGGGCAAGCACATAGAAAACGGAGCCCGCGATGAGAGGATATGCAGGGCTCGCCGTAATGGGGATGGTGGTCCTCGAGTCGCCCTCGGCGGCGCTGGACCGATCGGCGGAGGGCGGCGAGGCGAGAAGCTTCGAGGCCTTACCGGCGCAGAGCCGGCAGGGTAATCTGGTTCCCCAGAATGTCGCGCTCGACGCGAGGGAAGTGGCGCCGGCGGAGGATCCGTCCGCGCCTCGCCTGTTCGGCAGCGTGCCGGTCGCCGACAACGTGGCCCTGGGCATCGGTCTCTTCTCCGTCGTCGGCACCACCGAGAAGGAGCAGATGCGCCGCCGGCTCGATCCGGCCCGCGAGTTCCTCGGCTCCTCGGGCACCCGGGTCGCCGCGGTGGGCATGAGCCTGAGGTTCTGACGATCCGTCGCCCCCGCGAAGGCTGGGGCCGGGGGGGGTGAGAGGCGCAGGTGCCTTTCACCCGCCGGGATGCCAGCCTGCGCTGGCATGACGATGCTGGCCATCATGCGCTTTACCCTTTTCCCCGCAGCCCATCCGCGCTAGGAACATGGCGTGAACGACGCGCCGGCCGAGGGGACGATCCGCAAGATCATCCATGTCGACATGGATGCCTTCTACGCGTCGGTGGAGCAGCGCGACGATCCGGAGCTGAGGGGCAGGCCGCTGGCGGTCGGCGGCGGAGTCCGCGGAGTCGTCGCGGCGGCCAGCTACGAGGCGCGCAAATGGGGCGTCCGCTCGGCCATGCCCGCCGTCACTGCGAAGCGGCGCTGCCCCGAGCTCATCTTCGTCAAGCCGCGCTTCGACGCCTATCGCGCCGTCTCGCAGCAGATCAGAGCCATCTTCCTCGACTATACGCCGCACGTCGAGCCGCTCTCGCTCGACGAAGCCTATCTCGACGTCACCGAGGACCTGAAGGGCATCGGAGTCGCGACCGACATCGCCCGGGAGATCAGGGCGCGGATCCGGGCTGAGACCGGGCTCACCGCCTCGGCCGGGGTCAGCTACAACTAGTTCCTCGCCAAGCTCGCCTCCGACCAGAACAAGCCGGACGGCCTTTGCGTCGTCACCCCCGCCCG
>JASLBD010000475.1 GCA_030146745.1 Allosphingosinicella sp.
GAGGGACTATGTGCGGGACGGCTGGAACGTCACCGGCGATACCTATCGCGCCGACGAGGAAGGCTATTTCTGGTACGTCGCCCGGTCCGACGACAAGATCATCTCGGCCGGCAACAATATCGCCGCGCCGGAAGTGGAGAATGCGCTCTACGCCCACCAGGCGGTCCAGGAGTGCGCGGTGATCGGAGTGCCCGCGCTCCTCGCAGGGCACGCCCACGACCGCGCATTCCTGCACCGCGGGGTGGGCGTAGAGGGCGTTCTCGACCTCCGGCGCGGCGATATTGTAGCCCGCCGAGACGATCATGTCGTCCGAGCGGGCGACGTACCAGAAATAGCCCTGCTCGTCGGCGCGGTAGGTGTCGCCGGTGACGTTCCAGCCGCCCTGCACGTAATCCGACTGGCGCTCGTCGTCGAAATAGCGGCAGCCGGTCGGCCCTTTCACCGCCAGCCGGCCGGTGCCGTGAGGCAAGGGCCGGCCCGCGTCGTCGAGGACGCAGGCGCGATAGCCGGGGACGGCCTTGCCGGTGGCGCCGGGGCGGATGTCGTCCCCGGACGCCGAGATGAAGATATGCATCATCTCGGTGGCGCCGATGCCGTCGATTATCCCTAGTCCGGTGGCGTCGCGCCAGGCGTTCCAGGTCGCCGCGGGCAGGTGCTCGCCGGCCGAGACGCAGGTGTCGAGCGAGGCGATGTCGTGCTCGCCGAGCAGGCCCAGCATCGCCTTATATGCGGTGGGGGCGGTGGCGAGCGTGGTCACCTCGAATTTCGCGATCGCCTCGAGCAGCGGCCCGGGACCCGGCTGCTCGATCGTCACCGCGGCGCCGCCGAAGCGCCAGGGGAAGATTAGCAGCATGCCAAGCCCGAAGGTGAAGGCGATCGGCGCCGAGCAGGCCCAGCGGCCGCCCGCCTGCGGCTTCAGCACATGGCGGGCGAAGCTGTCGGCGGGGGCGAGTATGTCGCGATGGTAATGGACGCAGCCTTTGGGGCGGCCCGTGGTTCCGGAGGTGAAGGCGATCAGGGCGACGTCGTCCCGGCCGGTCTCGACCGGTTCGAAGCCCGGACGCACCGACTCCAGCCGCTTCTCGAGCCGGCCGCCGCCGGAATCGCCGCGATAGGTGAGGAGCGAGCGGATCAGCCCGGTCTCGTCCGCCGCCTTCATGAAATCGTCGAGGAAGCGGTCGTCGACGATGGCGTGGTGGACCTGCGCGCGCTCGACGATCGTCGCGACCTCGCCCGGGCGAAGGACGGGCATGGTGGCGACGACGATTCCGCCGGCCTTGAGCACGCCCAGCCAGCAGGCGAACAGCATCGCCCCGTTCGGACCGCGCAGAAGCACCCGGTCGCCGGGGACGAGATCCTCCTCCTCGGCGAGCAGGCGTGCGATTCGGTCGCTGAGGTCGCGCATCTCGCCGTAGGTCCAGCGGCCGGAATCGTTGATCACGGCCGGGGCGGCGGGATCGCCCTTGTCGATCAGCTCGACGGCGGCGTTCAGGCGCTCGGGATATTGCAGCTCGGGAAGGTCGAACAGGAATTGGGGCTGGGCCTCCGGCGGGGGGAGGCGGTCGCGGACGAAGGTGTCGACATGCGCCGTCGTCATTCCGGCACCACCGCGATCGTCTCGATCTCGATCCGGGCCTCCGGCTCCACCAGAGCCTCCACCCCCACCACGGCCATACAGGGGTAATTGCGTCCCATCGCCGCCTTCCAGGCGGCCCCGATGGCGGCGAGGCTTTGGCGATATTCGTCTATGTCGACGACATACCAGGTCATCCGGACGATATGCTCCGGGCCGGCGCCGTCCTCGGCGAGGATGGCGAGGGTGTTGAGCAGGATCCGGCGGAGCTGGCCGGCGAGGTCGGGCGCGACGATCGTCCCGGTTTCGTCCCAGCCGATGATTCCGGCGGTGAGGACCATCCGGCCCCTGGCGGAAATTCCGTTGGAATAGCCGCTCGGCCGAGGCCAGCCGGGGGGAAGCAGGGTCTTCAAGTCCGATACTCCGCCAGATGGGCGCGGGCGATCACCACTTTCTGCACTTCGGACGCCCCCTCGTAAATGCGCAGCGCCCTTATCTCCCGGTAGAGCCGCTCGACCGCAACGCCTTTCGTCACTCCGAGGCCGCCGAACATCTGCACGGCCTTGTCGATGACGCTCTGCGCGCTGTCGGTGGCGTGGAGCTTGGCGAGCGCGGCCTCGCGGCTGTTGCGCCTTCCCTTGACGTCGCGAAGCCAGGCGGCCCGGTAGATCAGCAAAGCGGAGGTTTCGACGTCGAGCACCATCTCGGCGAGCTTCGACTGGGTGATGGCATTGTCGGCCAAGGTCCCGCTCCCGAGCCGCCGCTCCAGCGCCCGCTTCGTCGCTTCGTCGAGTGCCCTGCGGGCGAAGCCAAGGGCCGCGGCGCCGACGGTAGTCCGGAAGACGTCGAGAGTCGCCATCGCCAAAGCGAAGCCGCGGCCGCGCTCGCCGAGCAGGGCCGAGGCGGGGAGGCGGGCGTCGGCGAAGCGAAGGGTCGCCAGCGGATGCGGAGCGATCACCTCGATCCGCTCGCTGTCGTCGAGCCCCGGGGTGTCGCGATCGACGATGAAGGCTGAGATGCCCTTCGAGCCCGGCGCCTCGCCGGTGCGGGCGAAGAGGATGTAATAATCGGCGATCCCGCCGTTGGAGATGTAGGTCTTGGCGCCGTTGAGGACCCAGGAGTCGCCGTCTTGCTCGGCCGACATCTCCATCGAGGCTACGTCGGAGCCGGAAGCGGGCTCGGTGAGGGCGAAGGCCGCGATCTTTTCGCCCCTGGCAACGGCGGGCAGGTAGGCCTGCTTCTGCGCTTCGGAGCCGAACAGGCTGATCGTGCCCGAGCCGAGGCCCTGCATCGCGAAGGCGAAGTCGGCGAGGCCGGAATGGCGCGCGAGAGTCTCCCGGATCAAAGCGAGGGTGCGAACGTCAAGCCGGCCGGCGGAGTCGGGAATGCAATGCCGGAGCCAGCCGCCGTCGCCGAGCTTTCGGACGAGGTCGCGGCAGGCCTGGTCGAGGTCGTGGGGTTCGTCGTCGTCGAGGTTGGCGGCGCACCAGCGCTCGAGGCTTGCCGCGAGGTCGCGGTGGCTTTCGTCGAAGAAGGGCCAGTCGAGGAAAGCCCGGTGGCTCCCGCCACCGTCATGCTGAACTTGTTTCAGCATCCAGTCCTCCGCCACTCGAGCGCATGACCAGCTGGACCCTGAAACAAGTTCAGGATGACGCAAACCCCCGACCTAATCACCTTTGAACTCCGGCTTTCGCTTCGCGGCGAAAGCTTCGAAGGCGCGCTTGAAGTCGCCCGTCGCCATGCAGAGCGCCTGGGCCTGGGCCTCCATCTCGATCGCCGTCTCGAGGCTGACGTTCCATTCCTGGCCCAGCTGCGTCTTGGTGATGCCGTGGGCGAAGGTCGGGCCGGAGGCCAGTTCCAGGGCGAGGACGATCGCATCGTCCAGCAGGTGCTCGGGCTCGGCCAGCCGGTTGTAGAAGCCCCAGCGCTCCCCCTCGTGCGCGGTCATGAAGCGGCCCGTGTAGAGCAGGTCGGCAGCCCGGCCCTGACCGATGATGCGCGGCAGGATCGCGCACGCCCCCATGTCGCATCCCGCCAGCCCGACGCGAGTGAACAGAAAGGCGGTCCTCGCCCGCGGAGTCGCGAGGCGAAGGTCGGAGGCCATGGCGACGATCGCTCCGGCGCCGGCGCAGATGCCGTCGACGGCGGCGACGATCGGCTGCGGGCAGGCGCGCATCGCCTTGACGAGGTCGCCCGTCATCCGGGTGAAGTCGAGCAGCGCCGGAATGCCCATTTCGGTGAGCGGACCGATGATTTCGTGGACGTCGCCGCCCGAGCTGAAATTGCCGCCCGCGCCCTGGACGATCACCGCCTTCACCTCGCGCGCGTGACCGAGCGCGCGGAAAGTGTCGCGCAGTTCCGCATAGCTCTCGAAGGTCAGGGGGTTCTTCCGCTCGGGCCGGTTGAGGGTGATCGTCGCCACCTCCTGGCCGAAGCTCCACAGGAAATGCTCGGGTGCAAAGGTTTCCGGGTTCATGCGATCTCCACGGCTTCACCGTTCCGCTCCGAGACGATGAGGTCAAGCGCCGCCGCGGCCACCTCTTCGGCAGAGATAAGGCGTCCCGACGGGTTCAGCCGGGCCAGCTCCTCACGGGCCGTCTCCTCGCTTCGGCCGGTCTTGGCGGCGATGTTCGAGGCGGATCGAACCGTCATCTCGGTGTCGACGAAGCCGGGGCAGACCGCGTTCGCCCGCAAGCGCGTTTTCGCATATTCGGCGGCGAGGGCGCGGGTGAGGCCGACCGCGCCGTGCTTGGCGGCGATATAGGGGGAAGCGTAGGCGAAGCCGTGCAGCCCGGCCATGGACGCGATGGTGACGATCCGGCCGGCAGGGGCGGCGAGCAGGTCCGGCAGCGCCGCCTGGCAGCAATGGAACATGCCGTCGAGGTTCACCGCCATGATGTCGCGCCAGGCGTCGGGCGTGACCTTCGCGAAGGCTATCCCGGCCGCCGCTCCGGCATTGTTGACGAGGATGGTGATCGGCCCCTGCGCCTCGCGGGCGAGGCCAAAGGCGCGGTCGACCTCGCCGCGCACGGTGACGTCGGCGGGCGCGACCAACGCGTCGAAATCGCCGGAGGCGACCTCCTCCAGCTTGTCGCGACGGCGGCCGACGAGCGTGAGCTTCGCCCCCTCCGCGCCGAGCCTGCGGGCGATCGCGGCGCCGATGCCGGTGCCGCCACCGGTGACGACGGCGTGGTGGCCTTCGAGCCTCACGCCTTCAGCTCCGCTTCGCGCGCGAGGTTGCGCGCCAGTTGGCTCATTCCGCCGAGATATGGGGGCGGGACATGGACTCCCCGGTAATCGTGGGCGGCGGCGGCGCGCAAAGTCCACATCGGGTCGACGAGGTGGGGGCGGGCGAGGGCGACGAGGTCGGCTCGGCCGGCGGCGAGGATCGAGTTGACGTGGTCGCTCTCGTAGATGTTGCCGACCGCCATGGTCGCGACCCGCCCCTCGTTGCGGATCTGGTCGGCGAAGGGGGTCTGGAACATCCGGCCGTACACGGGTGCGCAATCGGCCCAGGTCTGGCCGGCGGAGACGTCGATCAGGTCGGCGCCGGCTTCCGCGAAGGCCCGGCCGATGAGGACGGCCTCGTCGGGAGTGACGCCCTGGTCGCCCATCCAGTCGTTGGCGGAGATCCGGACCGACATCGGCTTCTCCGCCGGCCAGGCCGAGCGCATCGCCCGGAACACCTCCAGGGGGAAGCGCAGCCGGTTCTCCAGGCTCCCGCCATATTCGTCGCCGCGCCGGTTGGTGAGGGGGGTGATGAAGCTGGAGAGGAGATAGCCGTGGGCGGCGTGGAGCTCGACCATGTCGAAGCCGGCCTCCACGCCCATCAGCGTCGCCGCGACGAATTGCTCTCGAACCTCGTCCATGTCGGCGCGAGTCATCGGCCGGGGTGTCTGGTTGCGCTCCGACCAGGGCACGTCCGAGGCGGCCATGACCGGCCAGTTGCCGGTCTCGAGCGGGAC
>JASLBD010000035.1 GCA_030146745.1 Allosphingosinicella sp.
AAGCTGCTTACGCCGTCATAGATGCTGGCGTTCAGCGCGGAGCGGCTGTTGATCTTGTGGGAGAGCGAGGCGGTGAAGCTCTCGCCGCCGTAGCGCCAGCCGCCCCGGGCCTGGAGTTCGGTGCGCGGGCTCGGGCGCCAGATGACCCCCGCGTCCCACATCACGCCGTCCTGGTCGATCGTCTTGAGGCGCGGCCTCGAGGGATCCGGGATGAGGTTGCCGCCCGGGGTGAGCAGCGGCAGGCCGGTGACGGGGTCGCGCCGGAAATCCTGCTGCGAGCCCTGCATCGTCTCGTAGCCCACTCCGCCGGTGACGGCGAGGGTCGGCGAGACCGGGTAGACGACGTCGCCGCGGACATATTGGGCCTCGAAGTTGGAATCGAGCCGGTTCATGTCCTCGCGGACGTAGCCGGCCCCGACCGTCCAGCCGAAGGGCAGCCGCCCGGGCTCCATTCCGAAGCTGATCGTCGCGTTGTGGACGGTGCTGCTCGAATAGCGGTCGACGCGCGGAGCTCCCGGCGGCAGGCCGGTGCCGGCGAGGCTGTGGTCGTCGACCTTGACGTAGCCCAGGCGGTAGCTGGCGCCGATCGCGACCGGCCCGGCATGGGTGGTGAGCGTCGGGCCGGCATAGGCGCTGTAGATTTCCGCGACGTTGGCGCTGTCGATGGTTCGGGCGGCGGGCACCGGCAGCCTGATGTCGGCATGGGTGCGCGCCGCCATGGCGCCGGCGTCGAAGGCGAGCACTCCGGGAACGGCGTCGACATGGACGGCGGCGAGGCCGCTCACCACGTCATTGTCGCTCATCCGGTCGTCCCAGCTGACCCGATGCTGGTAATTGGCGCTGATCGTGGCCTGGACCCGCCGGGTCGCGACGGAAGCGTCGATGCCGCCGCCGACGCCCGTATAGGTGAGCACCTCGCCGCGGTCGAAATCCATGGTCGCGACCTGCTGGACTTCCAGATAGGGATGGATGCTGGTTCGGGGCTCGCCCTGGACCGCGGCCGCTCCGGAGAGCAGGCTGACGCTCGCAACGGCTGCGATGCCGAGCCAGCTACGTCTTGTAAGTTCTTGGAAAAAAGCCTGTTTCATTGGCCGTATCCATAATAGGAGCCGAATTTGCGGCCCGTAGCGGCGAAGCCCGTGCCGTTGAGCAGAAGGCTGATCTGGGGGCAGCCCGAGAGCAGGCCGGCGGCCTCCTTCAGGTCCGCTTCGTTGGTCTGGTCGGCTCTCACCACCAGCAGCAGCTGGCCGACATGGGCCGCCAGCGCGGCGGCCGCGCTGGCCATCAGGGCCGGCGGGGAATCGAAGATCACGATGCGCTTGGGCCGGCTTTCGGTCAGCCGCTCGAGCACTCGGGCGGTGCGCTGGGAGCCGAGCAGCTCGGGGACGTCGTTCTCGTAGCGGCCGGCCGGCATGACCGAGAGGCCGCCGACGTCGGTCCGGATGACGAGCCGCTCGGGATCGAGCGACGGATCGGCCAGGGCGTCGACGAAGCCGGCGCCCTGCGCCTCGAGGCCGAGGATCGAGAGCACTTCCGGCTTCGGGAAGTCGGCGTCGACGAGAAGCACTTCCATGTCGCGCTCGCCGGCGAGCGAAAGCGCCAGATTGACGGCGCAGAAGGTCTTGCCCTCGTCGGGCTGGGCCGAGCAGACGAGGATCGTCCGGCGCTTGTCGGCGCTGACCGGGCTTCCCGCGCCCATTCCGAGCAGGAGCTGGCGCTTGACGATCCGGAACTCCTCGGCGAGCGGGCCGGCCGGGCTGTCCGGGACGATGAATCCCCTTTTCCCGAGCGATTTGCGGTCCACTTCGGCTTTCGCCCCGGTGACCGCCGGCAGCAAACTCGGGGAAATGCGGCTTTCCGCCGGCTCCGGCTCCGGCTCCGGCTCCGGCACCGGAGCGGCCCGGGCCGCACCGGCCGATGAGGTGGGTGCAATGGCGGGAGCCGAACCGAAACCGTAAAGCTCCGCCGCCCGCTCCAGAAGCGAGCCCGAATGGCTGAGGGGGCTGTGCTTGTTCATCTCGCTCTCCCTCACGCGACCGTGCTGCGCTGCCAGAATTCGACCGCGAGCAGCAAAGCCCAGGCCGCTCCAAGCGCCCCCGCGCCGCCGCCGAGCCAGATCAGCCGCTGCCGGTGCCGGGCCCTCGCCTCGTCGGTGAACACTTCGCCGATCGAGCCGAGCACCGGCAGTCCGGTCGCCTCGGCGAGCCGGGTCTGGGTCGGGAAGGTGGTCTGGATCTGCCCCAGCACGTAGGCCGCGCCGGCGCCGGCCGCGAGGCCGACGAACAGGATCAAGGTGAGCAGCAGCGGCCGGTTGGGAGTCATCGGAACGCTCGGCTGGCTGGGCGGATCGATGACCTTGAACTTGACCGCGTCGGTCTGGCTCCGGACGTCGGACCTGAGGCGCACCTGGTCGCGGTCCTCGAGCAATTTGTCATATTGCTTCTTGAGCACGTCGTAATCGCGGTTGAGCCGCTCCTGCTCGGCCGCGACGCCCGGCTCGGAAGCCTGGCGGGTGCCGAGCTGGGCGAGGTCGGACTGAAGCTGCGCCTTGCGGGCCGCGGCGGCGTTCACCTGGCCTTCCTTCTCGGCGACCATTGCCCGGAGCGACACCCAGGACGGGTTGGGCATGGTGCCGGCGCCGGCGGGCTCGCGGGCGGCGAGCGGCTTGAGGCGCGCGATCTGGTTGCGAAGCCTGACGACGTCGGGATGCGAATCGGTCCAGCCCTGCGCCGCCGATTGGGCGAGCTGGGCCTCGAGCGCCGCGAGCTGGCCGCGGGCGCCGCCGCCGCCGCTCTCGCCGCCGATCATGGGCATGGAGGAAGGCGTGGCGCCAAGCTGGCTTCGAAGCGCGCCGAGCGAGCTTTGCGCCTGCATCAGCTGCTGCTCGATCCCGGCCAGCTCGGTTCGCGCCGCGCCCATGCGCGAGGCGATCGAGCCTTCGCCGGGGAGAAGGCCGAGATAGCGCTGCTCGAACTCGACCCGGCGCTGCTCGGCCTCCTGCAACTGCGCCTCGCGGGCCTTCAATTGCTGGTCGAGGAAGGCGAGGCTCTGGTTCGCCTCGTCGCGGTCGCCGGCGAGATTCTGCTCGACGAAGATGTCGAGCAG
>JASLBD010000129.1 GCA_030146745.1 Allosphingosinicella sp.
CTTCTATCCGTTCTTCGGCGCCTTCGTGGTGGTCGCCTTCGGCAATGCGGTGAACCTCACCGACGGCCTCGACGGGCTCGCCACCATGCCGGTGATCATCGCCAGCCTCGCCTTCCTCGTCATCTCCTACGTCTCGGGCAACGCCGTCTTCGCCGAATATCTCGGGATCCCCTTCGTCGCGGGCGCGGGCAATCTGCCGATCCTGTGCTCGGCGATCGTCGGTGCCGGGCTCGCCTTCCTCTGGTTCAACGCCCCGCCCGCGGCGGTCTTCATGGGGGACACGGGCAGCCTCGCTTTGGGCGGGGCGCTGGGCGCGATCGCGGTCGCGACCCAGCATGAGATCGTACTCGGCATCATCGGCGGCCTGTTCGTCGTGGAGGCGATGAGCGTCATCATCCAGGTCTTCTTCTACAAGAGGACCGGCAAGCGCGTCTTCAAGATGGCGCCCATCCACCATCATTTCGAGCAGATCGGCTGGTCCGAGGCGACCATCGTCATCCGCTTCTGGATCATCGCCTTCGTCCTGGCGCTGGCCGGCCTGTCGACCCTGAAGCTGAGATGATCGCCAGCCCCGCCTTGTCCTCCGTCCGTCATCCCGGCGAAGGCCGGGATCCAGGAACACTGACGTCCGAGTTCATGGACCCCGGCCTTCGCCGGGGTGACGGGAGCGGGCGATGATCGCCAGCCCCGCCTTTTCCGGACGCAGATACGCCGTCTACGGCCTGGCGCGCTCGGGCCTGGCGACGGTCGAGGCGCTGCTCGCCAGCGGCGCCGAGGTGATGGCGTGGGACCAGAACGAGGCGGCGCGCGAGCAGGTGAAGGGCCTCGGGCTGCGCATGGCCGATCCTCTCGCCACCTCCATTTACGGCTATGACGGGATCGTCGTCTCTCCCGGCGTCCCCCTGAACCGGCACCCGATCGCGGCCCGGGCCCGCGAGGCCGGAGTACCGCTGATCGGCGATATCGAATTGTTCGCCCAGGCGCGGGCTTCGCTTCCGCCGCACCAGGTGGTCGGGATCACCGGCACCAACGGCAAGTCGACGACTACCGCCCTGGTCCACCACATCGTCCAGACCGCCGGCCGCCCCTCCACCATGGCGGGCAATATCGGCTTTCCGATCCTGGGCCAGGAGGCGCTGGCGCCAAATGAAATGGGGACCGGAATCTATGTGCTGGAGCTCTCCTCCTATCAGATCGACCTGACGCACGGGCTCGACTGCGACGTCTCGGTTCTGCTCAATATCACTCCGGATCATCTCGACCGCTATGAGGGGGTCGAGGATTATGCCGCCTCGAAGGCCCGGCTCTTCGCGATGCAGTCGCCGGACCATGTCGCGGTGATCGCCGCCGAGGACGATTATGCCCGCGCCATCGCCGGGCAGATCAAGGGGCGCAGGATCCTGGTCTCCTCGGACCAGGTGAAGGACCAGTCGCGCTGGCCGGCGCTGCAGGGGCCGCACAACGCGCAGAACATCGCCGCCGCCGTGGCGGTCGCAAAGGCGCTCGGAGCAAGCGACGAGGCGGTCGCGCGCGGACTCGCCACCTATCCCGGCCTTCCCCACCGGATGGAGCGGATCGCCGAGAAGAACGGAGTCCTGTTCGTCAACGACAGCAAGGCGACCAACCCGACCTCGGCGGCGCCGGCGCTGGCGGCCTATCCGGCGGTGCACTGGATATTGGGCGGGCTTCCCAAATCGGACGATCTCGACGCCTGCGAGCCGTTCCTCGATCATGTCCGGGCCGCCTATACGATCGGCGAGGCCGGTCCGATGTTCGCCAGGCTGCTTCGTGAGAAGGTGCCGGTTTGCGAGTGCGAAATGCTGTTCGAGGCGGTGGGCGCCGCGGCCGGGGCGGCGCGGCCGGGCGAGGTTGTGCTGCTTTCGCCGGCCTGCGCCTCGTTCGACCAGTTCCGGGATTACGAGGCGCGGGGCGATGCCTTCCGGGCCGCGGTGGAGGCGTTGTAGATGGGCGTAGTCGCACAGCTGAAGAGCAAGACCGAGAACCGGCTCGGGCGGTCGGACCGGAGCGCCGCCGGGCGCTGGTTCTGGGAGATCGACCGAATCCTCCTCTTCTTCGTGGCGGTGCTGATCGCGATCGGCCTCATCGCCGTCGCCGCCGCCTCGCCCGCCGCCGGCCAGCGCCTGTCGGGCGGCGGCGTGAGCTATGCGCCGCTCCACTATTTCTACCGGCAGCTGTTCTGGATCGTCCTTGCCTTGCCGGTCATGGTCTTCGTCTCGATGCTGCCCAGGACCAAGGCCAAGCGCTGGTGCCTCATTGGAACTCTCTTCTTCACGGGCCTCCTGTTCCTCGTCCCGATCGTCGGGGTGGAGGTGAACGGGGCGAGGCGCTGGCTCGGAGTCGGTTTCAGCCAGTTCCAGCCGTCCGAATTTCTCAAGCCGCTCTATATCGTCAGCATGGCCTGGATGCTGTCGCTGAAGGAACAGGATGCGACCCTGCCGGTGGTGCCGCTCTCGGGCATCTGCACCGGGCTCATCGCGCTTCTCCTCATGCAGCAGCCCAATTTCGGCGAGACGATCATCTTCGCCGCGGCCTGGGTGATGCTCCTCACCTTGTCGGGAGTCTCGCTCCGGACCCTGGGGCTGCTCGGGGTCGGGGGAATCATCGCCATCGTCATGGCCTATTTCTTCTACCCCGTGGCGACGACCCGGATCGACGCCTTCCTGTACGCCGGCGCCGGCGGGCACGACACTTATCAGACGGAATCGGCCCTGCGGACCCTGACCGCGGGCGGACTGTTCGGCGCCGGGCCGGGGGCGGGCATGCGCAAGTTCCAGCTCCCCGAGCCGCACACCGACTACATCTTTTCCGTGATCGGCGAGGAGTTCGGGATCATCGCCTGCCTCGCCATCGCGATCATCTACCTGGTCATCGTCGCCCGGGTCCTGATCCGGCTGCTGCACGAGGAGGACAAGTTCGTCGTCCTCGCCGCAGCGGGCCTGGTCTGCCAGTTCGGGCTCCAGGCGCTGATCAACATGGCCGTCAACGTCCAGATCGCTCCGTCCAAGGGCATGACCCTCCCGTTCATCAGCTACGGCGGCTCCTCGATGGTCGCGCTGTCGATCGGGATGGGGCTCCTGCTCGCCTTCACCCGAAGGAACCCGTATCTGCACCGGTCGCCTTATGTGGTGAAATGGAGCGGTCGATGAGAGTGCGCATCGTCATCCCGGCGAAAGCCGGGACCCCGGGCCGAGAAATTTCGGCGGGCCTCCCCGAGGCCCCGGCTTCCGCCGGGGTGACGGCACCATGCTGAGCCGCCACTACGTCCTCGCCGCCGGCGGAACCGGGGGACACATGATCCCCGCCCATGCCTTGGCCGAGGAGCTGATGCGCCGAGGCCACCGGGTCGCCCTCGTCACCGACGACCGCGGAGCGAGGGTCCCTG
>JASLBD010000198.1 GCA_030146745.1 Allosphingosinicella sp.
CCGCGCATGCGCAGCCGGAAGGAGATCAAGCGATTGCCTCCCTCGACACGCGCGGCGAGCCCTTCCAGCGCGGGCGGCGCCACCGCCGGCCCGCGCGCGTCGACCGCCCAGCGCTTGTAGCTCGACCAGGGCACCTCCACACCGCGCTCCATGCCGGCAGCCTCCAGGGCCGGAGGGAGCGGTCCCCGATCGTGATAGGCCATCCAGCGCGCCTTCCCCAGCGCCTCGTCCCAGACATATTCGAGGCTGAGCCGCTGCTTGCGCTCGATCGAATAAGCCGGCGCGAAGGCGGCCGGAAGCCAGGCGAGCGCGGCCACCCCGGCCATCGCGGCCGTGACCCGCTCCCGGCCAAGCCGCTCCAGCGTGCATTTCAATTCGATCAGGAAAGGGAAGAGGATCAGCACCGCCACCGGCGCGAACACCCAGGCGAAGTCGAAATCGAGGAGCACCTGGCTGAGATGGAGGAGCGGAATCCAGTGGACGGCGAGGGCGAGGAGCGCGAGTCCGGTGGCGATCCGTTCGACCCGAGGCCAGGGCAGTCCGGCGCCCGCGAGCAGCGGCGGCAGCAGGAAGTAGATGGCGGCGCCCGGAGCGACAAGGCAGATGGCCGCGCCCAAAGCCAGGAAGACCAGCCAGAAGGCGAGCCGAAGCCGGTCCCGTGCCACCGGACGGGCTATCCATAGCAAGGCGACCGCCGCCGAGGCCATGGCCGTGGCGTCGATCGCCAGCGAGATCCATTCGGGATGGGCACGCCAATATTCGCCCGGGCGGAATGGGCCGATCAGCCAGTGGAGAAGGAATGCGGTCAGAGCCGCGTCGGCCATGGCGATGACCAGGGCCGCCGCGCCGCGTCCGACCCCGCGCCGCGACCAGGCGAGCCACGCGAAGCCGATCAGAAGCAGCGCCAGCAGCGTCAGCCCCAACCAGACCGGCAGTGTGACGAGGGCAATTCCCAGAACGTCCGCATAGAGCAATTCCCCGCCCGCCGGCGCGGTCCCGCCGCCCGCGAGGTCCGCGGTCACCTGCAGAGCCTGCTCGCCCATGTGGCGAAGGCTTCTCGGGTCGAGATTGGCGAGGGTGTCGTCCGGGCTGTGGTAGCGGGTCTCGTTGCCGATGATCGCGAAGTTGAGGATCGTCCAGGGCCGGTCCTTGAAGACGACGACGTCGGTCTGGTTCGGGATCAGGCGCGAGAAGTCGGTGGTCAGCGAATTGGCCGCGGGCCGGTCGACCGAGCGGGCGTAATGGCGGACGGCGCGCCCGTTGGGCCGGCTGGTCTCGAACATGATGGCCGGCCCGGTGGTGCCGCGCGATTCGAGGTTCACGAGGCTGTCGACCCGAGCGGCGAGCGGATCCTGGTCGAGGAAGGCTCGCGCGCCGATCAGGCCGGTCTCCTCGCCTTCGTTGAACAACAGGCTCACCGGTCGCGCGAGCGGACGGTCCTTCAGCAGCGCGGCGACCTCCAGCATGGAAGCGACTCCGATGCCGTCGTCCGAGGCGCCCGGGCCGGCGGGCGTGGAATCGTAATGCGAGACGAGAAGCACATGCCGCCCCTGCGCGGGCCCGATCGTGGCGACGACGTTGCGGACCCGGGCGCAGGAGACGGTCCGCCCCGTCGCGGCGCCGTTGCAGGTGAAGCTGTCGGCGATCCGAGGGTTCAACCCCAGCGCCTGCAATTCGGCGACGAGCCTGGCTCGGACCTCGTCATTGGCGGCGCTGTCCACCGGATGGGGCCGCTGGTCACCCAGGATGCGCTGAAGGCGGGCCATGGCTCGGCCGGTATCGAAGCCGCCGGGTCCGGCCTCCGCGGTCGAGGGGATCGGAACAAGTGCGCTCTTGGCGCCCATCACCCCGAGCAGGGCCAGGAGGAGCAACGCGACGATCAGGCCGGTCCGTTTCATCGCTCTCCCTTGCGGTGCCCGGCGCTCCTGATAACAGACGGCCCAAGGGTGGCAACCGGGTGGGAGAATGACGGCGATGTGGCAGTGGCTTGCGGCTTTGGCGGCGGTCGGCGGGGCGGGCGCCGCGCAGATGATGAGCGACGTCTCGTCGCCTCGAAACGATTATAATCCGAGCTTCGACCGGGCCGAGCGCCTACGGGTCTTCGCCCGCTCGGAGGCGGATTTCGCCAACGCAAAAATATACATTTCGGAAAGTCGCCGCGGCCGCTGGTCGGAGCCGAGACCGATTCGCTTCTCCGACCCCCGCTACAGCGACTCCGACCCCTGGCTGACACCGGACGGCTCGACGCTCTATTTCGCCTCCGACCGCCCTACCGCCGCCCGCCCTGACAAGAAGGACCTGGACTTGTGGCGCTCCCGGCGCGACCGGGCCGGATCATGGTCGGCGCCCGAGCATCTCGGCGAGACGGTCAACGGCGCAGGGCCCGAGCTCGGACCCGAATTCCATGGCGGCATCCTCTACTTCAGCGCCGTCCGCAAGGCGGGGAAGGGCGGGCTCGACATCTATTCCGTACGCGAGAGCGGAGGCACGTTCGGAGTCGCCGCGCCGATCGCGGGTCCCTTCAACACGGCGACGAGCGAGAGCGACTTCACGCTCAGCGCCGACGGTCGCCGGGCCGTCTTCTGGCGGATGGTCGGCGACAAAGGCGTGCTCCACACGGCGGTTCGGACCGGAACCGGCTGGTCCGAGCCCGCACCGCTCCCAGGACATGTGAACATCGGCCCCTTCAACTTCACCCCCGCCTTCGGGCGCGACGGCAGGACGCTGCGGTTCGCAAGCACTCGCCCGCGACCGGGCCAGGCGGAGGGGATGGCCGACATCTACGTTGTAAAGCTCGGCAGGATGACTAACTGAGGTCCTTGCCTTCAGGAGCATCTCTTATGGGTTATCGGGTGGTCGTCGTCGGCGCGACCGGCAACGTCTGGCGCGAGATGCTGAACATCCTCGCCGAGCGCGAATTCCCGCTCGACGAGGTCGCCGCGGTGGCCTCGCCGCGTTCCACGGGCGACATCATCGACTTCGGCGACAGCGGCACCGAGCTCAAGGTCCGCAACATCGAGCATTTCGACTTCGCCGGCTGGGACATGGCGCTGTTCGCGGCGGGCTCCGCCGTCTCCCGGGAGTATGCGCCCAAAGCCGCCGGCGCGGGCTGCACCGTCATCGACAACAGCTCG
>JASLBD010000248.1 GCA_030146745.1 Allosphingosinicella sp.
ACGACCAACACCATGACCACCGACACCACGATGAACACCGGCACGGGCACTGGCAACACCACCGGCATGTAATCGACGGTTCGAGGTTTTTTCAGGAAAGGGCCGTCCGGGCGACCGGGCGGCCCTATTGTTGTCAAGCCATCTTTTCATATGGCTGGCAGGCGCTTAGGTATGACGAGCCGTGCCGCACGTAAGACGGACACGGTCCGTGAAGCTTTATTGCGAGGCGACCCCTGCTAAGCATGGAGCCAGCGTGTCCAGCGCTCGAGGGGATCGAATGGCCATCAGGATGAGGAACGGCTTCACCGCCGCCGCCGCCGTTGCGGCAACGCTTGGCGCCGCTCCGGCGACGGCGCAGCTCTTTCTAAGCCAGCCCGATCTCAGGGCCGCGTCGATCGAGCCGAGCGACCCGCTCGTCGGACTGCCGCTTCAGGGCGCCACCGCGGCCGAACATCGGGCGAACCTCCTGTGGAACCTGCGCGCCGGGCTCAACGTCGCCGCGCTCCAATGCCAATTTTCCGATTACCTGCGCGCGGTGCCCAATTATAACGGCCTGCTCGCCCACCACAGCGTCGAGCTCGCCGCCGCCTACAAGGCGCTCAACAATTATTACAAACGGACCCTCGGCGCGAAGGGGCAGAAGGCGTTCGACGATCATTCGACGATCACCTACAATAATTGGTCGACGCTGCAGGCGCAGATGATCTTCTGCCAGACCGCGACCAACATCACCAAGACCGCGCTGGCGACCCCGAAAGGCCAGCTCTTCTCCGTCGCCCAGGGACGGATGCGGGAGCTCAGGAACGCCCTCGTTCCCGTCTACGATCCGCGTCCCGCTTATCGTCCGTACCAGATCCGGTTCAGAGAGCTGCCGCCGATGGCCGCGGCCTGCTACAACAAGAAGGGCATATTGCGCCGGAGCTGCGGCGGCACCGCGAAATAGCGGCTTTCGTCACCCCCGCGAAAGCAGGGATCCGGCAGCCGTCCCCGCCGATCCGCGGTCGGCCTCGATTCCCGCTTTCGCGGGAATGACGGATTACGGCAATCCGAGCAGCTTGTGCGCCTGCAGGCCCAGGCGCCAGCGCGGGTGCGCCATAACATAGGCGATCGCCGCCGAGGTCGAAGCCTCCCGCTCCGGACCGTCGAGCGGCTGGATCAGGAAGTGCCGGAAATCCCAGTCGAGCAGCGCCTCGGGATCGATCCCGTCCTGCGGCCAGACCAGCTTGAGCTCGTCGCCCGACCGCTGCACCACTTGCGTGCCCGCCTTCGGGCTGACGCAGATCCAATCGAGCCCGGCCGCGGCGGGCAGGGTTCCGTTCGTCTCGGCCGCGATCTCGAAGCCGGCCGAGTGGAGCGCCTCGACCAGCGCATCGTTGAGCTGAAGCATCGGCTCGCCCCCGGTGACGACCACGAGCGGCCGCTCTCCCTCCCCCCAAAGGTCGCCCACCCGCCCGGCCAGCGCCGCCGCATCGTAGCGGCCGCCATTCTCCCCGTCGGTGCCGACGAAGTCGGTGTCGCAGAAGCGGCATTGCGCTTGCCCCCGGTCCCGCTCGCGCCCGGACCAGAGGTTGCAGCCCGCGAAGCGCAGGAACACGGCGCGCCGGCCGGCCTGCATGCCCTCGCCCTGCAGGGTGAGGAAAATCTCCTTGACCGCATAGCTCACGGCCGCGCCGAATAAAGCGTGGGATCGGCGAGTCCCGCGTCCTCGAATCCCTTGGCCCGAAGGCGGCAGCTGTCGCACAGGCCGCAATGGCCGCCGTCCGGCGCCGGATCGTAGCAGGACCAGCTGAGCCCGGCGTCGAGGCCGAGCCGGGCCGCCTCGCGGACGATATCGGCCTTGGTCATGTTGAGAAGCGGCGTCGCGATGCGGAACGAACCGCCTTCGTCGCCGGCCTTGGTAGCCAAGGCCGCAAGCCGCTCGAACGCGGCGACGAAATCGGGCCTGCAGTCGGGATAGCCCGAATAGTCGAGGGCATTGACGCCGATGTAGATGTCCGCCGCCCGCGCCGCTTCGGCCCAGCCCAGCGCCAGCGACAGGAAAATGGTGTTGCGCGCAGGCACGTAGGTGACCGGGATGACGGGGTCCCACTCATCGTCCCCCGGGCCGGTCTTGGGAACGGCGATGTCGGCGGTCAGCGCGGAACCCCCGAACGCGCGCAGGTCGAGCGGCAGGACCACGTGGCGCTCGGCTCCGAGCTGGGCGGCGATGCTCGAAGCGGCCTTGAGCTCGATCCGGTGCCGCTGGCCGTAATCGACGGTGAGAGCGAGGATCGAGAAGCCCGCCTCCCGGGCGGTGGCGGCCGCGACCATGGAATCGAGGCCGCCGGACAGGAGCACGACGGCTTTTGGAGTGGCGGATGACATGATCGGGCGGCTAACCCGCCGGGCCGAGCGCCGCAAGCGGCACAAAAGAACGGGCCGCCCGGTGAAGAGCGGCCCAGTTTAGGCCTTGAGGCCTGCTAGGGAGGAAAGCGTGCCCACAATCGGCACGCTGTCTCTTTACATGGATCAGGGTAAACAAGGGCTTAACGGACGACGCGCAGGGTCAGCAGCTCCCGACCTTTCGCGCCTCCGAGCGGTAGGAAAAGGGGCGGCCGTCGACCAGTCCCTGGGTGTCGATCCGGGCCAGGCGCGGAGTCTCGATCCGAATGCTGGTATGGCCGTAGCCGCGGCCGGGACAGATGTACTGGACGGTCACTCCGCCAGCTTCGTCCGCGACGACTTCCTGCGCGCAGCTCACTCCGCCATGTTCGAGCTGTACGAGCGCTCGGGGATTGGCGAGGCAGATCGATCGGGGCTCGCCCGCGGCGTCGCGCAGCTGCCACCGGCCGCGCTCCAGCTTCGACAGGGCTTCCAGCGCGGGAAATGCGAACGCGGGCGCGGCGACGGCGAGCAAGCCGGCCAGCCAGAGCGCCCCCCAGCGCAATCGACCCCGCGGATTCGACATAGGCCACTGCCTCTAGCAGGAAAGACCGAAGGAATCGAGATCGGCGCAAATGGCCGGTCTCAATCCTCCAAATCCTTGGACGAGACGGGAAAAACCTTCGAGCAGAACTCACAGTCGACGTTGATCAGGCCGTTCTCGTCGACCATCTCGGCGCGCTCGGAGGCCGCGAATCGGGCGAGCACCCCTCGCACATGCTCGAAATTGCAGCGGCAGCCCTTCTCGAGCGGGATCGCTTCCAGCACGCGCACCTCCTCCTCGTGGAACAGGCGCCACAGCGCCTCTCCGAGCGGAAGCGCCGGATCGGTCAGCTCATGGCCCTTGATGGTTTCGGCGAGGATCCGGACATGCTCCCATT
The DNA here is from genome assembly GCA_030146745.1 of Allosphingosinicella sp. The sequence goes on from JASLBD010000248.1 coordinate 3,303, forward strand.
CGGGATCGTCGAGGCGGGTGTGCAGCCGGTCTCGCCCCTCCTCGCCTTCCGGCAGATGCTGGACGAGGATTCCGCCGGCGACATGGCCGGTATCGTCGACCGCGAGCCGGACGACGCTCGGCAGCTGCTCAGATTGGCTGAAATAATTCTGCGCCGCCTCACCGAGCGAGCTGCCCTCCAGCGGAACGATCCCCTGGTAGCGCTCTTCCGCCAGCGGATGGTCGAAGGTGATTGCGAGATAGCCCTTGCCGAACAGGGCTTCGAGGTCGCGGTGGGTGGGCAGCTCGCCCAGCCGGCCGGAGTCGAAGCGGACATAGCCCCTCAGCTCGCCGTCCCGATAGTCGACGACGAGCAGATCCACGATCCCGCTTTCCGTCTGCGCCTGGATCGTCAGCTGCCCTTCCGCCTCCTTGAGCAGCGAGCCGAGCAGGGCTGCGAGCACCAGCGCCTCGGAAAGGGTACGGGCGATCGGCGCGGGATAATCGTGCGCCGACAATATCTCGTCGAGCAGGAGCCCGAGCCTGACCAGCCGGCCGCGGGCATTCCGGCCGGGAATGGTGAAGCCGAGCGCCTCGTCGAGATTGGCGGAGCGCGCCTCGATGTCGAATTGGGGGGGAGTCATGGACGGGATGTGGCTAGGCCAGGCGAGGGGTTCAAGTTCTCCGATCTCACCATCGCGAAACGGGACGGATCGGCCGGTCCGGCTCCTGCCTTGCGGTCGGGAGCCGGCTCATGCATGGTTGCGAAAGCAGGGGAGAGAATCATGCTCATCACGGTCGCGGCGATGCTTCTGGCTCAAGGGTCGTTGGTAGACCAGATAGCCACCGATCGGGCCCTCAACGACTGCATCAAGCTCGCCAGCGACGACGGACTGCTCAGGCAGGTCAAACCGGAAGCTTTTCCAGCCCATCTGGAGAAGCTTTGCAGGGCGCAACGCGAAAAATGGGCCGCCGCGAAGAACGCTGCCGACGGAGACGATGCCGATCCGGAAGACACGTTTTACAAGGGAAGATCGAGGTTCGCCGCCGCCGCCGCCGAATATGCCCGGCGCTATTCGGCGAAGTAGGGACAGCGCCCAGGCCGTCCTCCTGACGCGCTTTCAGTCAACCGCCGATCATTATCCGTCCACCCTAGGCCGCGTCCGGCACCTGATACCTCCGCGCCGCTTCCGACAATCGCTCGACGAACTCGGTTATATGCTCTTCCTCAATCACCAGCGGCGGAAGCACCCGAAGCACGTTGTCGCCGGCGGCGACGGTGAGCAGGCCGTGTTCGCGCAAATAGCCGACGAAGGCGCGGCTGTCGGACTTCATCTTCACGCCCAGCATCAGCCCGAGGCCGCGAACGCTTTCGAACAGATGGTCGTGATTGGGGATCATCTGCTCGAGCGCTCCGCGCAGGCGCTCCCCCATGCGGGTCACCCGCTCGAGGAATTCGGGATCGGCCACGACGTCGAGCACAGCCTGGCCGGCTGCCATCGCCAGCGGGTTGCCGCCGTAGGTGGAGCCGTGGGTGCCGACGACCATCCCCGCCGCCGCTTTCTCGGTGGCGAGGCAGGCGCCCATCGGAAAACCGCCGCCGATCCCTTTGGCGCTCGCGAGGATGTCGGGCTCGATGCCGTAATGCTCATAGGCGTAGAGCTTGCCGGTGCGCGCCACGCCGCACTGCACCTCGTCGAGGACCAGCATGAGGTCGTTCTCGTCGCAGATCCGCCTCAGGCCGCGCATGAACTCCGGGCTCGCCGGACGGATGCCGCCCTCGCCCTGCACCGGCTCGACCAGGAAACCGGCGGTATTCTCGTCGACCGCCGCTTCGGCCGCTTCCAGATCGTCGAACTCGACGACGGTGAAACCGGTCAGGAGCGGCGCGAACCCGTCGCGAAGCTTGGCCTGGTCGGTGGCGCTGATCGTCGCCATCGTGCGGCCGTGAAAGGCGTTCCTGAAGGTGATGAGGTTGTGCTTCCCGGGCCGCCCGTGATGATGGTGGTAGCGCCTCGCGGTCTTGATCGCGCACTCCACCGCCTCGGCGCCCGAATTGGTGAAGAAGACCGTGTCGGCGAAGGTCCGCTCGACCAGCCGCTGCGCCAGGGCCTCGCCCTGGGGCGAGCCGTAGAGGTTGGAGACGTGGATCAGGGTCGCCGCCTGCTCCTGAATCGCCTTCGTCAAATGGGGGTGGCCGTGGCCGAGCAGGTTGACGGCGATGCCGCTGGCGAAATCGAGATATTTCTCGCCGCCCTCGCCATAGAGATAGACCCCCTCCCCTCGGACCGGCCGCACCGGTGAGCGCGGGTAAACGGGCATGAGCGGCGTGATGGCCATGAGGGGCTCCGAAGCTGGAAATGCAAAAAGGCGACCCTCACGGATCGCCCTCCTCCCTCTAGAGAGGGGACGGGCGCCGCGTCAATTCGCGGCGCCCGCCGATTGTGCCTCCAGCCTTAGTAGCGGCGGCCGTCGCGGTCGCGGCGCTCGATGCGCAGGCGCTGCTCGAGCCGGTTGACCTGGACCCTCAGCGCACCGAACTCGCGGCCGCTGATGCCGTTGCGGCTGGCCAGATGGAGCCTGCGCTCGATCTGGTTGGCCTGGCGGCGAAGGCCGGCGGCTTCGCGCTGCGAGATGATCCGGCGCTGGACCGAACGCTGGATCCCGTTCTCGGCGCGCCTCAGGTCGCGAACCAGCTGGTTGATCGCCTGGCGGGACGGACCGCCCCGGTTCCAGGCCACATGGCCGCGATGGCCGCGGTCGGCCTGATAGCCGCGATCTCGGTCGCTGTGGTAGCCGCCATGGTTGGCCGCGGCCGGAGCGACGCCGACGACGGTGGAAAGCACCAGGGCGGGGATGAGAAACTTGCGCATTGTCTTGCTCCTTGGTTGGTAGGGGAGCGTCTACGACTAGGCGAATGTTACGGCCCTGAACGGCGTCGACAGCATCCGTTCATCTAACAAACGAGTTTTATGAACGGACCTTCGACTCCCATCGCCGGAGGGAGCGACCGCCGAGGATCAGGCCTTCAGTTTCCACCCCGTGCGCAGCATGACGTAGGTCACGATGCCCAGAGCGACATTGATGCCCAGCAGCAGCAGCGCCCCGACCAGGATCGGCGAATCGGCGTCTCCGAGGAAGCCGTAGCGGAAGCCCGAAATGACGTAGAAGAAGGGATTGGCGTGGCTGACCGCTCGGAAGACCGGGGCGAGGCTGTCGATCGAGTAGAAGGTGCCCGACAGCAAGGAGAGCGGCGCCACCACGAAATTGGTGACCGCGGCGGCATGGTCGAACTTCTCGGCCCAGATCGAAGTGATGAGGCCGAAGAAGGCCAGCATCATGCTTCCCATCAGCCCGAACCAGAGCACCGCCCAATAGTGTACCGGAGCGACATGGACTCCGGGCCAGAGCTGCATGGCCAGGAACACCGCGAAGCCGACCAGGGCGGCGCGGGTGACGGCGGCCCCGATCAGCGCGGCGATCAGCTCGGTGGTCGACAGCGGGGGCATCAGATAGTCGACGATATTGCCCTGGATCTTGCCGACCAGCAGCGAGAAGCTCGAATTCGCGAAGGCGTTCTGAACCATCCCCATGACGATGAGGCCGGGCGCGAGGAAATCGGCGAAGTGGAAGCTCGACGCTCCGAGCTGGACCATCCGGTCGCTTCGCCCCAATGCCACGCTGAAGATGACGAGGAAGAGCAATGTGGTCAGCGCCGGACCCCAGATCGTCTGCAGCTGGACCTTGAAGAAACGCCTCACCTCCTTCACATAGAGGGTCCTGAGGCCGCCCCAGTTCACGTTCCGGATCACCGGGACGCCCGGAGCGGCCCGCATCCAATTCGAAGGCTGGTCGTTCACCGCGCCGTCGCTAGAGGCAGACGCCGTGAGCCGCAAGCATAGAGCCGCACGCATTTGAAGGAAGGCGCCGCAACAATGTCCTGGACCGACGAACGGATCGACCGGCTGAAGGAGCTCTGGACCCAGGGCATGACGGCGAGCCAGATCGCCGACGAGCTCGGCGGAGTCTCCCGCAACGCGGTGATCGGCAAGGCCCATCGCCTCGGCCTCCAGTCGCGCCCGTCGCCGGTGAAGCCGAACGAGGGCGGTCCGGTCGAGGCGGCTCCGTCGCCGTTCGAACCCGAGGCCCCGGCCGAAGTCGAGGCCGAGGCCGAGGCCGAGCCGGAAAAGATCGAGGCGGAAGCCCCGAAAGCCGTAGTCGAAGCGGAAGCGCAGCCGGCCGCGGCTCCGCCCGAGCCCGCGGCGGCCCCCGCACCGCCGCCCCCGCAGATCCGCTCGATCGGCCCGGGCGGCTTCGTCCGCCAGGCGCCGGGCGAGCAGCAGTCGCCTATCCCGCCGGCGCCGCCGCGCCGCCTCGTCCCGGCCAAGCCCAGCCCCGAGATCGCCGACAAGACCAGCCTTCTCGATCTCAACGAGAAGATCTGCAAATGGCCGATCGGCCATCCCGGCGAACCCGATTTCCACTTCTGCGGCGCCCAGGCCAATCCCGGCTTTCCTTATTGCGTCGAGCATTGCGGGGTTGCCTATCAGGCGCAGATCCCGCGCCGCGACCGCCGTCCGCCGCCGCCCCTTCCCTTCGGCGGCCCCCGCATCCGCTGAGCGCCGGGATGGCGCCGTTCCTGGTCTGAAACGACGAGGACGGCGCCATCGCGTTCGAGCTGCTCATGGAGAAAGGCGCCCTGAATTGGATACGGGCGCGACGGCCGCAGGCCGCGCTTCGAGCACCATGTTGAACGGCCCTTCGGTAGCTCGCCGCACCCGACCGAAACCGGCTGCCGTGAGCAATTCGGTCAGCTTCGCCTCGCCCGCCTGAGCGCCGAGCGCCTCGCCGACTTCCTGCGCCAGCGAGGTCGGGACGCAGATCATCGTCGACGCATTGTAGTAGAGCCGGCTCACGGGGTTGCCGATGTTGGCGGAAGGATCGTCGCCGGCGATAGGCTCTACGATCATCCAGGCGCCGTCGTCCTTCAGCAGGGAGCGGACGTGCCGCGCGCAGCCGCGGGGATCGCCCATGTCGTGGAGGCAATCGAACATGGTGACGAGATCGAACCCACGCTCGTCTATCTCCTTGGCGGCGACCGCCTCGAAGCGGACCCGGCCGCCGAGCCCGTGGGCCGCGGCATGGGCATCTGCCTGCTCGATGGAAGGGGCGTGGAAGTCGTAGCCGACGAAGCGGCTGTCGGGGAAAGCCTTGGCCATGAGGAGGGTGGAGAATCCCACGCCGCAACCGATGTCCGCGACCTTTGCGCCCGACTGAAGGCGGGGCAGCATATTGTCCAGCGCCGGCAGCCAGGATTGGACGATGCCGTTGACGTAGCCGGGACGGAAGAAGGCTCCGACGGCGCAGAACAGGCAGCCGGAGGAGTCCCCCCAGCTCACCCCTTCGCCGGTCCTGAAACCGGCCTCCACCTTCGTCTCCCCTTCCACCATCGCCGCCGCGAGGTCGAAGGCGCCGGCGAGGTAAAGCGGGCTGTCCTCGAGGGCGAACACCATCGCCTGCTCCGGCGACAGGCTGAAGCGCTCTCCCGCCGGCTCGAAAGTCAGATAGCCGTTCGCCGCCTGCGCCAGCGCCCATTCCTTCACGTAGCGCTCCGCAAGACCGAGGCGCGCGGCGAGGTCGCCTGCGGTTGCCGCACCGTCGGCATGGAGCGACCGGAACAGGCCTAGCCGGTAACCGATCCGGACGGTCGGGACGCTGAAGGCGCCGCCGAGGTCGCCGAGCATCTTGCCGACCAGCGCGTTCAGGACTTCGGGATTAACTTCGGCCATCGCTTCATCTCCTGCCTGGCTGAGCAGGCAGCGTTGAGCGGGAAACATGACTTCGCCAATGACCGGTCCGCCGAAAAAATTGATCGAAACTCCGGCAATCTGATAGCTTCGCTCCAGCTACTCGGAGCTGACCGCGGATGGATGTGCGCGACCAGAACACCGGCATCGGCCATGCGGGCCCTATCCCGCTGGACGATCCTCCGGCGCAATCGGACGACCCCGCCGTGGCCCGCGCTCTCAAGCTGATTCACGCGCGATCTGCGGAAAAGCTCGACATCGCGATTCTCGCCCGGGAGGCCGGCGTCTCCCGAAGCGTGCTGGCGGAGCGGTTCGGCAAGGCGATGGGGCAGCCGCCGATGCATTATTGCGGCCGCTGGCGGCTTCGCCTGGCCGCGATCATGCTTCGCGATTTCGACCGGAAGGTCGGCGATGTGGCCTTCGAGGTCGGGTTCGGCAGCGAGGAGGCGTTCAGCCGGGCGTTCAAACGTCTTTACGGAGAGCCGCCGGCGGCCTGGCGACGGCAGGTCCGCTCGGCCGTGCCGGCCGCGGCGTTGCCGCCGCAGCAGGTGCGCTATTGCACGGCGCGCGACGGCACCCGGCTCGCCTGGTCGTCGGTCGGCACCGGCTTTCCGCTGGTGAAGACCGCGAACTGGCTGAACCACCTCGAGTTCGATTGGGAGAGCCCCGTCTGGCGGCACTGGCTCCGGGAGCTGACGCGCAGGAATTGCCTGATCCGCTACGACGAGCGGGGGAACGGCCTCTCCGACTGGAACCCGCCGGAGCTTACGTTCGAAAGCTTCATCGAAGATCTGGAAGCGGTGGTGGACGCGGCGGGGCTGGACCGGTTCGACCTCCTGGGGATCTCGCAGGGCGCCCCGGTCGCGATCGCCTATTCGCTCCGCCATCCGGGCCGGGTCCGGCGGATGGTGCTGCTCGGGGGATATTCGCGCGGATGGGCCTTGCGGCTGCGGGGCGAAGACCTCGCACGGCGGGAAGCGATGATGACTCTCACGCAAACCGGGTGGGGGAGCGACAGTCCGGCCTACCGGCAGATGTTTACCAGCCTCTACATCCCCGGCGGCACGCCGGAGCAGCTCGGGTGGTGGAACGAGCTCCAGAAGATCACGACCACTCCCGCTAACGCGGTCCGGCTCCAGCGGGTTCTGGCGACCATCGACGTGGCGGACCTGCTTCGGCGCGTGACGGTGCCCACCATGGTCGCGCACGCCAGGAACGATCACGTGATCGGCTTCGAAGCGAGCAAGGAGCTCGCCGCCGGAATCCCGAATACGCACTTCCTGGAGCTCGACAGCGCCAATCACGTCCTGCTTGAACACGAACCGGCCTGGCAGCATTTCCTGGTTGAAATGCGGAGATTTTTGCGCCGCTGACGACCCCCGGATTCGTCAGGATCAACAACCTGGATTAGGGAGATTGCGGGGAACGGCGGCCGCCGCCCGGCCGTTTGATACCTGTCCGTAACCAACACGATCTATCCAGGTTAAATGTCTCAGGAAGAACAGGAATATTTCGAACGCCGGGCCGAGGCGGAGCTTGAGCTCGCCCAGGCCGCGGCGCATCGCCGGGCCGTCCAGGCCCATTACGAGCTGGCCGCCGCCTATCTCGACCGGATCCACGGCGACGAGCCCCGGGCCACGGGCGGACTCTTCGCCTGATCGGCCGCGGGCGAGGCTTCGTCATGGCACTCCTGCCGAAGCTTCTCCTCGCCGCTACGATCCTCCCGCTCGGCGCCCTCGCGCTCCAGCGAAGCCCCCCGGACTCCGGCCGCGCGCCCCCGCCCGTCCAGTCGATCGCCGCGCTGAGGGAGTCGGCGCGGCCGATCACGGGCGCCGGGACGGATTATTCCGACATCATCGCCGCGGCGGCCGGGGCGCGCCGGATCCTGCTCGGCGAATCCACCCACGGCACCCACGAATATTATCGCGAGCGGGGCCGGCTGACCGAGCGGCTGATCCGCGATCACGGCGTGAACGCCGTCGCGATCGAGGGCGACTGGTCGGCGACCTGGCGCGTAAACCTCTACGTGCGCGGGCTCGGATCGGACCGGAGCGCCGCGCAGGCCCTGCGCGGATTCACCAATTTTCCCACCTGGATGTGGCCGAACGCCGAATTCAGGGAATTCATCGAGCGGCTTCGCGCCCTCAACCTGCAACGGCCCGCGGAGCAGCGCGTCGGCCTCTACGGAATGGACGTCTACGACTTGTTCGACTCCGCCGAGGCGGTCCAGGCCTGGCTGAAGGGAGCGGCGCCGGAAGCGGGCCGTCGGGCCGCGCGGCATTATCGCTGCTTCGCCCGCTACGGGCGCGACCGCTGGGCCTATGGCACCGCCACGCGCGATCCCCGCAGGACGTGCCGGGCCCAGGCCCGGGCGGTGCTCGCCGACGTGCGGCGCCTGCCGAGGCCGGCCGACCCTGTCGCCGCCGAGGCGCGCTTCGCCGCGCTTCGGAGCGCCGCCTCGGTCGCGGCGGCGGAGGAATATTTCCGCACCGCCTCGGTCGGCTCGCTCGCCTGGAACGTCCGCGACCGCCACATGGCCGACAATGTCGACGAGATCGCCGACCATGTCCAGGCCATGCCCGGGCGCCCCGACAAGGTCGTCATGTGGAGCCACAACACCCATTCGGGAGACGCCAGGGCGACCTTCGCCGCCGACCGGGGCGAGCTCAACCTGGGCCAGCTGATGCGCCAGCGGCACGGCCCGGCGGCGTTCCTGATCGGTTTCTTCAGCCATTCGGGAACCGTCTTCGCGGCGCCGGAATGGGACGCGCGGGGCCGCCGCTTCGACATGCGCCCGGCGCTGGGCGGAAGCTATTCCGCGCTCTTCCACGAAGCCGGCGTGCCCGCCTTCTCCCTGCTCATCCGCGGCAATCCGGCCGTCTCTCGGCTCCTGGCCGGCCCGATGCTCGAACGGGCGATCGGAGTCGTCTACCTTCCCGGCAGCGAGCGCACCGCCCATTATTTCGACGCGCGCCTGGCCGAGCAGTTCGACGCGGCGGTCTATTTCGACCGAACCACCGCCGTCACCCCGCTCGGCCGATGACCGGCAAGCGCCTGCTCCTCGCGCTGCCGCTCCTCCTCCCGGCCGCGCCGGCCCAGGACCGCTCCGCCGAGCGGGAGCTGATGGTTCTGACCGTCGCCAACATGGCGGAAGCCGCAGGCCTCGAATCGCGCCGGATCGATCCGGCGGTGCTCCGGGCGATGCGCGAGGTGCCGCGCCACCTTTTCGTCCCCGACGAGGCGAGCCGCTTCGCCTATGAGAACCGGCCGCTGCCGATCGGCCATGAGCAGACCATCTCCCAGCCCTATATCGTCGCCTTGATGACCGATCTGCTCAAGCCCCGGCCCGGGGACAATGTGCTCGAGGTCGGCACCGGCTCAGGCTACCAGGCGGCGATCCTGTCGCGGCTCGCGGCCCAGGTCCACTCGATCGAGATCGTCGAGCCGCTCGCGACCCGGGCGAGAGCGCGTCTGGGGGCGCTCGGCTATGCCAATGTCGAGGTGCGCACCGGCGACGGCTATGCCGGCTGGCCGGAGCGGGCGCCGTTCGACCGGATCATCGTCACCGCCGGCGCCGACCACGTCCCCGGGCCGCTGCTCGGCCAGCTCCGGGCGGGCGGGCGGATGGTGATTCCGCTCGGCGGCAAGCCCGACACGCTGGAGCTCACCGTCGTCGAGAAGGACTCGAAAGGGCGGATCAGGAAGCGCGCCCTCCTCCCCGTCCGCTTCGTCCCCCTCACCCGCCTGCCGCGCTAGCGAAGGGCTTGGCGACCGGCGGGCCATCGGGATGTAGCGGGCGAGGTCCGGTGAAAGTCGGCGTGGCCGTCGAAGGCGGTCCCGTCCGGAATGGCGCCTCCCGGTCCCCGCATATAGGCTTCTTAACTTTTCAAGCGCTTATGGGCCGGCACCTAAATTACCAGGACAAGTCCAATGACCGACTCGACATCAAGCCTCCTGGCCATCCTCTTCGGCCTCGGCGTCTTCGCGATCATCGTGGCGATCGGCTGGCGCAGCGTCCAGCACCGCCGGATCCTTCGCCTGCAGGACGCGAACGGCCACGAGACGATCATCGTCGCGAGCGAAGACGACGACGTCAGCAGCATCGCCACCACCGCCACCGCCACTACCGAAACGGTGCAGCAGGCGCCGGCGGCCGGGTTCGGCCGTAACGTCGCGAGGAGCGAAACGGCGGCCGACGTCCGGACCGGGCCTTCCGAACGCGACCGCCTGAGCTGAGCGGGCGGGGCTCGGCCTCGGCCGGGGCCCCGCCCTAACCGCCATAGGCCCGAACGAAGAAGACGATCGTCGTCCCCCCGGTGACGAGCAAAGTCCACACCCGCACCGCCCGGTGCGACAGCCGCTTGCCGAGCAGCGCGCCCAGCCAGCCGCCCAGAGTGGAGCCGAGCAGCATCGGCACGCAGGCCCACCACGACACCATGGCGAAGCCGATGAACACGAAGGCGGCGGCGAAATTCGCCACCGCCAGCATCGCCGTCCGGATCGCGAACAGCTCCCTCGGCCGGATATTGGCCAGCAGCCCGTAGACTGCGGTAAGGATCAGCCCCACGCCGCCGCCGAAATAGCCGCCGTATACGCCGAGCAGCGCCTGCGCCGCGATCAGCGAGCGCCGCCCGATCGTGACCCGCGCATGGAGCCAGCCGGAGGCACGCTTGCCGAAGGCCATCGCCGCGAAGGCGAAGAGCAGCAGCCATGGGATGATTATATCGAACGTCTCGGATGGGGTGAGAACGAGCAGCAGGCTTCCGACCAGCCCGAAGGCGAAGGTCAGCGAAGCGAGCAGCCGGACCGACATCCCCGCCACCGGCCGAAGCTCGTCCCGAAAAGCCCAGGCGCTTGCCCCCGCCCGGGAAGCAAGGCGACGTTCGAAGTGGCGTTGGCGAGATTCGCGGGCAGCCCGAGCGCGATCAGCGCGGGCAGGGTCGCGAACGTCCCGCCCCCCGCGAGCGCATTCATCGCCCCGCCGACGACCCCCGCCGCGGCGGCGAACAGGAAATAGGAAGGATCGATCAAAGCGTCACCGGCCGAAGCGATACTTCAGGGCGCAACGACCTTGACGTCGGACATTTCGGCGGCCGCCTCGGCCAGCTTGCGGTCGAAGCTCATGAACGCCGTGCAGTCCTGCGCTCCTCCCAGATGAAGCGCGTCCGCGAAATCGAGACCCCGCTCGGTCCAGTCCAGAGCCTGGGCGGCACGCTGCGGATCCTCCAATGTGACGCCGGGCAGGCCGGCGAAATCCCGCAACCCCTGCACGAGCCGCTCGGTCGCGAAACCGTAGCCGATTCTCAGCACCCATTCTGTCTCCAGCAGGACGGATGTCGGCACGAAGATCTCCCCACCCTCGATCAGCTTGCGCGCCTTCGCCGTCTGGGCCGGATCGTCTCCGGTCAGGAAGCGGACGATGACATTGGTATCAACCGCGCGCACGCCGACGCGCCTCAGCCGCAATGGCGGCATCCATCTCTTTGATCGTCAAGGCCTTGCCCTCGAAACCCAGCGAGCCGCATACGGCGTCGATCTCGGTCGCAGCGAACAGCGGGGCGGCCTTGAGCAGCACGCCCTCGTCCCTATTCTCGACGGTGAGCCGTGTCCCTGCCGCCCACTGTTTCTGTTCGCGCACGGCCTTCGGCAGGATAACCTGCCCCTTGGTCGAGACCGTCGTCGTCAGCCGCTCCGTCCGCCCCATGTGGGATCCGTCCTTGTAAGACGGAAGTAAGATAATCACTTTTCAACGAATCGGCAAGGCTACTCTTTCCAAGATTTCGGACATGCCTGTGGATAGAACAACCCCGGAACCTTGCCCCCGCCACCCGCGCGCCCCTATACCTTCCCCATGTCAGACCTGTTCGCGTCCACCGCCGCCCCGTCCTCCGATTACGACGCCCATTCGATCGAGGTGCTGGAGGGGCTGGAGCCCGTCCGCCGCCGGCCGGGAATGTATATCGGCGGCACCGACGAGCGGGCGCTCCACCACCTCGCCGCCGAGGTGCTCGATAATGCGATGGACGAGGCGGTGGCCGGCTTCGCCACCCGGATCGAGGTCACTCTGGAGGCCGTGGCCGGGACGGCCGGGCGCCTCACCGTCACCGACAACGGCCGCGGCATACCGATCGACGAGCATCCCCGCTATCCGGGCAAGTCGGCGCTCGAGGTGATCCTCACCATGCTCCATTCGGGCGGCAAATTCTCGAACAAGGCCTATGCGACCTCGGGCGGCCTGCATGGCGTCGGAGTGAGCGTGGTCAACGCCCTGTCGAGCGAGACGGTGGTCGAGGTCGCGCGCAACAAGGAGCTCTGGCGTCAGACCTATTCGCGCGGCGAGCCGATTTCGAAGCTGGAGCTGCAAGGGCCGACCCAGAACCGCCGCGGCACGACGCTCAGCTTCGTCCCCGACACCGAGATCTTCGGCGGGGAGGCCCGGTTCAAGCCGGCCCGGCTCTACCGGCTCGCCCGCTCCAAGGCCTATCTGTTCGCCGGGGTCGAGATCCGCTGGCGCTGCGACCCGGCGCTCGTCTCCGACGAGACTCCCGCCGAGGCGGTCTTCCAGTTCCCCGGTGGCCTCGCCGACCACCTCAGGGAGCAGATCGGCGAGCGCGATTGCGCGACCAGCGACTTCTTCACCGGGCGGCAGGACTTTCCGGGCGGGCAGGGCATGGTCGAATGGGCGGTGGCCTGGCCTTTGTGGACCGACGGCGGCTCCTCTTATTATTGCAACACCATCCCCACCCCCGACGGCGGCACCCATGAGCAGGGGATCAGGGCGGCGCTCACGCGGGGTATCCGCGCCTTCGCCGAGCTGGTCGGCCAGCAGAAGAAGGCAAAGGAGGTGCAGGCCGA
>JASLBD010000273.1 GCA_030146745.1 Allosphingosinicella sp.
CATCAGCCGGTGCCGAGCCTCGCTCCGGAATATTTGCCTTCCCGGATCGGCCGCCACCACCAGTCGTTGCCCAGATACCAGTCGATCGTTTTCGCGATGCCGCTCTCGAAGCTCTCGCGGGCCTGCCACCCCAGCTCGCGCTCGATCTTGGAGGGATCGATGGCGTAGCGCCGGTCGTGGCCGGGCCGGTCGGCGACGAAGGCGATCAGCGAGCGCAGGTCGCGGCCGCCGGGGAGGCGCTCGCGGGCGTCGAGCAGGTCGCAGATGGTCTCGACCACATCGAGGTTGGTCCGCTCGGCCCGGCCACCGACATTGTAGCTCGCGCCGACCGCGCCCTCGGTCGCGACCAGCTCGAGCGCCCGTACATGGTCCTCGACATGAAGCCAGTCGCGGACGTTCTCGCCCTTGCCGTAGACGGGGAGGGTCTTGCCCTCGAGCGCGTTCAGGATGACCAGGGGGATCAGCTTCTCGGGGAAGTGATAGGGTCCGTAATTGTTCGAGCAGTTGGAAAGGACCACCGGCAGCCCGTAGGTCTCGTGCCAGGCGCGGACGAGGTGGTCGGACGCGGCCTTGGACGCCGAGTAAGGCGAGGACGGCGCATAGGGCGTCTCCTCGGTAAAGACGCCCTCGTCGAGCGGCAGGTCGCCGAACACCTCGTCGGTGGAGACGTGGTGGAAGCGGAAGCGCGCCTTGCGATCCCCGGGCAGCCCCCGCCAATGCCCGAGCGCGGCGTTGAGAAGGCGGAAGGTGCCGACGATGTTGGTGTCGATGAAAGCCTCGGGCCCGTCGATCGAGCGGTCGACATGGCTCTCCGCCGCCAGGTGCATGACGATGTCGATGGCTTCGGCGGCGAGCAGCTCGAGCACCGCCGCCTGGTCGCCGATGTCGCCCCGGACGAAGCGATAGTCGGGCGAGTCGCCGATCTCCCGCAGCGAATCGAGATTGCCGGCATAAGTGAGCTTGTCGAGGTTGACGACCCGGTAGCGCCCTTGGGCCGCGAGATGGCGGCACAGCGCCGAGCCGATGAAGCCCGCGCCGCCGGTGACCAGGATGTTGAGGCGCTCGCTCACCTTGTCACTCCGTAAAGGCCGCCCTCGCTGGCCGGCCCCTCGTCGGCTCGGCGCCTGAGGAAGGTGGCGTAATCGGACTTGCCGAGCCGTTCCGCGGCGGCGCGCAGCTGGCCGGCGTCGAGCCAGCCGTAATCGAAGGCGATCTCCTCGGGGGACATCACCTTGATCCCCTGGCGGTGCTCCATCGTCCTGACGAAGGAGGCGGCTTCATGGAGGCTGTCGTGGGTGCCCGTGTCGAGCCAGGCATAGCCGCGGCCGAGGCGGACGACGTTCAATTCGCCCAGATCGAGATAGGCCTGGTTGACGTCGGTGATCTCGAGCTCGCCGCGGTGGGAGGGCTTCACCCTGGCGGCGATGTCGAGCACCCTGTTGTCGTAGAAATAGAGGCCGGTGACCGCCCAGTTGGAGCTGGGCCGCGGCGGCTTCTCGACGATCTCGACGGCCCGCATCGTGGCCGGATCGAAGGTCACCACGCCGTAGCGCTGGGGATCCTCGACATGATAGGCGAAGACCGTCGCGCCCGTCTCGCGCGCCGCGACCTCCCGGCACAGCCCGGCGAGGCCGCTTCCGAAGAAGATGTTGTCGCCCAGGATCAGTGCCGCCGAATCGTCGCCGACGAAGTCGCGGCCGATCAGGAAGGCTTCGGCGAGGCCGTTGGGATGCGCCTGCTCGGCGTAGGACAGGTCGATGCCGAAGGCGCTGCCGTCGCCCAGCAGGCTTCGGAAGCTCGGCAGGTCGCGGGGAGTGGAGATGATCAGGATCTCGCGGATTCCGGCCAGCATCAGGGTCGCGAGCGGGTAATAGACCATCGGCTTGTCGTAGACCGGGAGCAGCTGCTTCGACACGGTCAGGGTCGCGGGATAGAGCCTCGTGCCGCTCCCGCCGGCGAGGACGATTCCTTTCAAGGGAGCGCTCCTGTCGGGGCGTGGGGACTGGTCATCGCCAATGATTCCTTCTTGCTTCGGGAAGCCGCGGCGACGGGAGGGTCTGCCAGGTCCGTCGCCGCCGCCCAAGCGGAGGCTTCCAACCGCCGCCGGCTGCGTGTAGGCCGCTCTAGCGGCGGGCATGCCGCGAATCCAGCCGCAAGGGCGCGGCCGGATTGCGCCCGCGGAACTTCTTTTGGATTCGAACGGAGAGAAAGTCGGTGGTGTCGGTCGCGGATCAGCGTGTGTCGCAGCGGGCGCCGGCCGTCTCGGTTCTGATACCGGCCTACAATGTCGCCGACTATCTCGATCAGTCGGTCGCCTCCGCTCTGGCTCAGGACGTCGAGGTGGAGGTCGTCATCGTCGACGATTGCTCGACCGACGGCGGCGCCACCGCCGCGGCGATCCGGCGCCTCGAGGCCGATCCGCGGGTGCGCGGCTTCAGGCTCCCGGTCAACGGGGGCCCGAGCGCCGCGAGGAACAAGGCCCTGGACGAGGCCCGCGGCGACTGGGTCGCCTTCCTCGACGCCGACGACTGGTTCGGCCCGGGCCGGCTGTCCTATCTGCTGAAGATCGCCGAGGCCTCGGACGCGGACGCGGTGAGCGACGATCTGCTGCTCATCAACGAGGGGCATGACAAGCATTGGACGACTATCTACGAGCTGACCCGCTGGACCCAGTCCGGAGAAGGACGGCGTCTCTCGGCAGCCGAAATGTGCCAGCGGGACTGGATCATCCAGCCGATGTTCCGAACCGCCTGGCTGCGCCGGCACGGGCTGCGTTTTCATACGGTCCGCAACTGGGCCGGCGAGGATTTTGAGTTCTATATGAATGCGATTCTCTCGGGCGCGCGCTGGGTGACGGCACGCGAGGCCCGCTACTTCTACCGCTCCCGGCCCGGTCAGCTGACCGGAAACCGGGCTATCGCGGAAGGGATCATCGAGTCCCTCGAGGCGATGGCCCGCGATCCCCGGATCAGCGGCGACCCGGAGCTCGCCCGGGCCATGTCGGACCGGATCCGGCGCGTGCGCTCGGCGCAATGGGTCGGCTTCTTCGCCGATGCGGTCCGCGGGCGCCGGTGGCTTCGGGCCGCCGCGATGGTGCTGCGCTCCCCCGCGCGAGTCGCCGATGCCGCCGCGGCGCTGCGCCGGCGGCTGGAGTTCCGCAGGCGATGGAAGGAGGCAGGCGCGTGACCCCCGTCGGCCTGATCGGCATCCTGATTTCCATCGCCGGCTTCCATTTCGCCCGGGCCGGAGATTCGCGGCCGCGCTTCGTCCTTTTCGTGCTGCTGCTGCTTGCGCACATCGGCGCCTCATTCGCCTATTACGTCTATGCGCAGGAATTCGGCGGCGACGTCACCCTCTATTTTTACGACCAATTCGGCATCTACAACGAAGGTCATTGGGGGCTCAGCACCATCTTCGTCATCAATTTCGTCCAGTTTCTGAAAGACTATCTCGGCGGAAGTTTCTTCGATTACTTCCTGCTTTTCCAGGCGATGGGATTCTGGGGCATCCTGTTCGTGCTGAGGACGTTCGATGACATTCACGGGGAGCTGGGCCAGCCGACCTTCAATCGCCTCTACCTCCTGCTGTTCCTGCCGGGCCTCCATTTCTGGACAAGCGCGATCGGCAAGGACGCCCCGGTCTTCCTCGGCGTCGCGATGTGTACCTGGGCCGCCTTCCGCCTGCAGACACGCTATCTGGCCTTCGGCGCGGGCCTGCTGGTCGCCCTGGTGGTCCGGCCGCACATCACCCTGATCGCTCTGGTCGCGCTCGCCGTCACGGTGCTGCTCGGACGCAACACCCGGATGCTGACCCGGGTCGCCCTGTTCGGAGTGACCGCGGGGGGCATCCTGTCCGTGGCCGGGCTGGTTTCGGAAAACCTCAACGGCCTCAACCTGACGAGCACCGATTCGATGACCGAATTCATCGAGACGAAATCGAGCGTTTCCGAAGAATCGGGCGGCGACGTCAGCATCATGAACGCCTCGTTCCCGGTGAAGCTGCTCAGCCTGCTGTTCCGGCCGTTCTTCGTCGATGCGACGGGGGCGCTCGGCTACGTCGCCTCGCTCGAGAATGTCGTGCTGCTGATCATCATCCTGACTTTGATTCGGCGTTTCGGCACCTCCCTGCAGGTGGCCCAGGGCGCGATGTTCGCCCGGTTCGCCTTGACCTTCTTCGTCATGTTGACCTTCCTGCTCGCCCTCGTGAACTACAATGTCGGACTCGGGCTGCGGCAGAAGATGATGATGATGCCCTGCCTGCTCGCTTTCTTCGTCGCCGTACTGGCG
>JASLBD010000287.1 GCA_030146745.1 Allosphingosinicella sp.
CGGAGAAGATAATCGGCCTCGCCCGGCGACGGGCGGGGCCGATCTCGTTGCGGTGGCGCCGGCTACCTTGCCGCGCGAGGCCAGTGCGCTAAAGGAGCGCGCTATGTCATCCCGCATCATCCTCCTCGCCAAGCAGGAGCGGTTCAGCCGCGAGGCGCAGGCGATCGCCGAGGCCGCCTTCGGGGGCGACCTCGCCACCTATACCGGCGCGGTCGGCGACCCGGAGCCCGAAGCGCTGCAGACGGACAGCCCCGAATATCTCATCTCGTTCCTGTCTCCCTGGATCGTTCGCAAGCACAGCCTCGACCGGGCCGGCGCCGCGATCAACTTCCATCCCGGCTCGACCGACTATCCCGGCATCGGCTGCTACAATTTCGCACTTTACGAAGGCGCCACGGAGTTCGGCGCCGTTTGCCACCACATGCTTGCGAAGGTGGACACCGGCGATCTCATCATGGAGCGGCGCTTTCCGGTCACCCCGGACGACAGCGTCGAGACCCTGAAGCTTCGCACGATGGAGACGATGGTCGACATGTTCCGGGAGATCGTCGCCCTGATCGCCGCCGGCCGGCCCCTGCCGCGCGCCGACGTGCACTGGACCCGGCGGCCGTTCACCCGCCGCGAGATGGAGGCGCTCAAGGTCATCGAGCATGACATGCCGCAGGGCGAGATCGACCGCCGGGTGCGGGCGACCGTCTATCCGGGCTATCCGGGGCCGGTGATGCGCCTCGCCGACGGCGGCACCTACGCCTTCCCGGTCCCCGACCGGCCGCCGATCGCCTGAGCGTCGGTACCGGGCCGAGCAATCGAAGCACCGTCGCGCCGGGCTTGATCCGGCACCCATGAAATGCGGCTGCTCGATAATCGATGCCTGCTCCTCGAAGCTAAAACCGTCCGATATCAGCTGCTTCCCATTCGGTGCCTGGCACCGAACATGCGGCTTCCGGATCCTAGCGGCAGCCGCGCCAGCCCGTCGCTCCGCGCTCCGCCTGGTCGAGGTGGAAATGGTCGCGGTGGGCCGCGTTGTAGTCGGGCGAAAGGGTGGTGGCGAACAGCCGGCAGGCGCCGTCCCGGACTTCGCGCAGGAAGCGCGCCTTGGGTCCGCCGCCCTCCCAATCGGCGACCACGCTCACTCGCCGGCCGTCGGCGAGCCGGAAAGCGGCGATGTCGACGGCATTGGCCGAGGCATGCTCGCTCCACGCGCCTTCCGAGCGGCCGTAGATCCGGCGGCAGCTGTAGCTTCCGAAATGTTCGATCGCGGCGACCCTCGACCCGAAGTGGCGCAGCGCGGCGGGCTGGACGACGTGCCACTCCCAAAGCGCGAGCCCGGCGGCGACCGGGCAGCTGGTGCCGAGGTCGGCGGGCCGGTAGCCGATCGTGAGCGCACCGCCCGCGGAGAAGCGGACGGCATCGTCATAGCCGCATTGCCCTCCGCCGCGCGGCGGCAGGGCGACGAACCGGACCCCGGCGCGGCGCAGATGGGCCCGGCACGCCTCGCCCTCGCCGCCCAGTGCGGCCAGCTTGCGGCCGGTAAAGGCGCCGATCGGCCGGGCCATGTCGAGCTCGGTCCAGGGCAGATCCTCGGGATGGTTGCGCGCATAGCCCCAGCCGAGAAAGGCCAGGAAGGCGAGCAAAGCCAGCACTAGGAAGATTTTTACCCCGCGCAGGTATTTCATGTCCTCAAGACTCCGGACGACGGGCGCCGGTTGCGTGACGTGAGAGGACCTATTGTGACTGCGAGCCGCCTCGCTTCAAGGCAGGTCGAGAAATTGTGGGGGCGATCCGAGCTCCCGCGAAGCTTCGGCGCGGCCGCGGCATCGGGGGAGCCGATCGGCGAGATATGGTTCCAGGACGGACGCGGGCCGGAGTCGGAGCTGCTCGTCAAATATCTGCTGACCCGCGAGAAATTGTCGATCCAGGTTCATCCGGACGGCGCGGCGGCGCGGGCGGCGGGGCATCGCCGCGGCAAGGACGAGGCCTGGCTGGTGCTGGAAGCCGACCCGGGTGCCCGGATCGGGCTCGGTCTCAAGCAAGAGGTCTCGCCGGCCGGGCTTCGCGCGGCCATCGAGGAAGGGACACTGGAGGCGCTGGTCGACTGGCGCGAAGCGAAAGCCGGCGATTTCTATTATTCCCCCGCGGGCACGATCCATGCGCTCGGGCCGGGGCTGACCCTGGTCGAGATCCAGGAAAATGTCGATCTCACCTACCGGCTGTTCGATTACGGCCGGGAGCGCGAGCTTCAGATCGAGGCCGGAGTGAATGCGGCGCGGCCGGAGCCGTATCGGTCGCCGGCGCCGCGCCGGGAGATCGGGCCCGGGCGGGAGATACTGGCGGAAGGCGGGGCCTTCGTGGTCGAGCGCTGGACCCGGAGCGCGGGCGGCCGCCTGGCCGGCGAGGTCGAGCGGCCGGTCTGGCTGGTGCCGGTACGAGGGAGCGGGCTGATCGACGGCCAGGCGCTCGAGCCGCCTTCGGTCTGGCTGGTCGAGGACCAGAGCCGGGTCCGCCTCGATCCCGGAGCGGAGATGCTGTTCGCCTATCCCGGCCCGGGCGTCATCGAGGCCCTGTTCGTCGACACGCGCCGGTCGAAGCCGGTCGAGCTTCTCGAAGAGCGCCGCCGCTACCGGCCTCCGGTTCGGCTGGAACCGAGCTTCCGCTGATGCTCAACGGTTCGCCGCAACTATCGGAACTTGCAGAGTCTCGGAGCTTTATCTCGCCATGATGTACGCGTTCCCGATCCTTATCGCCCTCATGCTCAGCTATATGTTCTGGCTGGCCGCCTTCCGGCTCCGGAGGGACCGCCTCGCGGTCGCGCGCCTGACGCGCCGTCCGAAGCGATCTCAGCGCCGCCGCGCGCTTTCATAGGGCTCCGCCGTCACCGGGTAGCCGATCCCCTCGGGGATGCAGACGAAGCGCTGCCCCTCCCTCTCCTCGACCCAGGGCGTGATCTGTCGCACCGGATGGCGCCGCGCGTCCGAGCGCGCTTCGCCGAGCGAGTTGAAGCGGGCGAGGCGTTCCAGGTTGCGGCGGGTCGGGAAGATCGCCTTGGCGCGCCCCGCCTCGATCTCGGCGAGCACCGTCCGGGCGCTGGCCCAGAAAGTATGGACGCTCTCCGTCTCGTCCGCGCTGTGCAGCGTTCCTCCGCCCGCCGGAGCTTCGGCCAGGTAGAAGAGGGTGTCGAAGCGCCGGGCCTCGCGGAAATTGGGGCACCAGCGGGCGAAGGGGGTGAGCGCTTCGAGGTCGAGCGACAGGTCCGTTTCGTCGAGCAGAGTTGCGAACGGGCGGCCGGCCGCCATCGCCTCGCGAAGGGCGATCGCGTCCGGCGCGGGCCCAAGCGCCGGCGCGACCCCGGTTTCCTCGATCGTCTCGCGGATCGCCGCGATCCGGGCGGCGGCGTCGGCCAGCCGGGGGAAGCGCTCAGCCAGCGCATGATCTTCGGGGTCGATCCGGCCGCCCGGGAAGACGAGGGCGCCGGCCGCGAAGGCCATGGTTTCCGCCCTCTCCAGCATGAGGATTTCGGGCGGGCCGCCCGCGGCGGCGGGCCGCATCAGGATGAGGGTGGCGGCCGGGATGGCGTCCGGCAGGTCGTCGTCCATCACGGAGCGTTACGCGCTGAAATGGGGACAGTCACTAGTGACTGTCCCAAGTGACTGTCCCTCAGGCGAAATCGGGCGACTTGACGACGTGGAGGAGGGCGCCGGGCGCGTAGGGCTTGGTGAAGAAGACGGCGCGCTCGGGATAGGTGCCGGGCGGCGGGCGCAGGGCCCCCGAGACCATGACGATGCGCAGATGCGGCCAGCGCTCGGCGGCGACGTTGGCGAGCTTCATCCCGTCGCCGGGGCAGGCGACGTTGAGGTCGGTGACGAGGACGGCGGTGTCCGGCTCGGCCTCGAGCCTGGCCAGGGCTTCCTCGCAGCCGGTGCATTCGGCGACGTCGTAGCCGTCTTCGATGAGGAGATCGGCGGTGTTGCGGAGGACGAGCGGCTCATCCTCGACCAGCAATATCTTCGTCCCGGACACTCGGACTTTCCCCTGTTGCGGCCGGAGACAACGGCCCTTTTACAACTAACCCAGATCAGCGGCGGGCGTTCCCGCGGTCGTCACGGAAATGTAAAGAAATCTGGGGATTGTCCGGAAAGCGGACGTGCCGCTGAGCCGTCATGCTGAACTTGTTTCAGCATCCAGCGCGGATGCGCCTCGCGGGTGGGGAACCGGACCCTGAAGTTCAGGGTGACGGCAGGGGCTGTCAGTTCCTCCCGAACCCTCACTCGGCGACCTTGAGCCGCTCCGCCACCGCCTTGGAATAATTCGGGCCGACCTGGACGATCGCTCCGTCGCGAAGGACCAGGGCATTGATCGTGCGTCCCAGGCGCTGGACTTCGACGACGTTGGCGGGGCGGGCGAAGGCGGAGCGGTGGACCCGCATCAATTGGACCGGATCGAGCCTGTCCTCGAGCGCGCGCATCGAGATCCGGAGGATGTGGCTGCGGGTCGCCGTGTGGAGCATGACATAGTCGCGCTGGGCCTCGATCCAGTCGATCGACTCCACGGGCACGAAGACGGCGCCGGCGCGGGTCGGCACCCAGAGGCCGTCCTCGCGGCCCTGCTCCCGGGGCGAGGCCGCAGCCTCGGCCCGGCCGGCCAGGTTGCGCTGATGCTTGCGGCGCTTGGCGCGCTCGACCGCCTGCCAGAGCCGGTCGAAGCGAACCGGTTTCAGCAGATAGTCGGCGGCTTCGACCTCGAAGGCGTCGGGGGCATATTGCTCGAAGGCGGTGACGAAGATGATCTCCGGGCGGTCCTCCGGCGCCAGGGTGGCGGCGACGCGCAAGCCGTTCTGCTCGGGCATCTGGATGTCGAGCAGTGCGAGGTCGGGCTTCAGGCGCCCGATCGCCTCGGCCGCTTCCCGGCCGTCGCGGGCGGTGCCGATCACCTCGGCCCCGGCGATGTCGCGGAAGAAGACCTGGAGCCGCTCCAGGGCCAGAGGCTCGTCGTCGACGAGGAGGGTGCGAAGGGTCATGCGACGAGCTCCAGCGCCGGGGCCTCATGCACGGGGATTCGGACGATCACGGTGAAGCCGTCGTCATGGGCGAGGGTCTCGACCCGGCCGCGGGGGCCGTAAATGACCTCCAGCCGGCGGCGGGTGTTGTCGAGGCCGACTCCGGTGCCCGCGACTCGCGAGCCCGCGACCGCGCCTCCGTTGTCGCTGACCGAGAGGATGAGGTCGTCGCCGTCGCGGCGCGCGCCGACCCGGACGATGACCGGGCGGCTGGTCGGGGCGACTCCGTGCTTCACCGCATTCTCGACCAGAGGCTGCAGGATGAAATTGGGCACCGGATATTCGAGAAGGGCTTCGGGAGCGGCGAACTCGACGGTGAGGCGGTCGCCGAAGCGGATCGACTCGATCTCCAGATAGGTCTGA
>JASLBD010000403.1 GCA_030146745.1 Allosphingosinicella sp.
CGACTTCGGCTTCAACGCCGTCATCGACGAGGAGCTCGCCTACGCCGGCTCCACCGCCGGCATCACCCTGCACTCGGACATCGTCGCCGACTATTTCGTCGCCTACGGCAGCGAGGAGCAGAAGAAGCACTGGCTCCCCCGCATGGTCTCCGGCGAGACCGCCACCGCGATCGCGATGACCGAGCCCGGCGCCGGCTCCGACCTCCAGGGCATCCGCGCCAGCGCCAGGCGCGACGGCAACCATTATGTGCTGAACGGCTCCAAGACCTACATCACCAACGGCCAGCATGCCGATCTCGTCATCGTCGTCGCCAAGACCGATCCGGCGGCCGGCGCCAGGGGCGTCTCGCTGATCCTCGTCGAGGCCGACCGCGAAGGTTATGCGCGCGGCCGCAACCTCGACAAGATCGGCTTCCATTCGCAGGACACGTCCGAGCTCTTCTTCAACGACGTTCGGGTCCCGATCACCAACTGCCTCGGCGCGGAGGGCTCGGGCTTCGCCTATCTGATGAACCAGCTCCCCCAGGAGCGACTCTCCATCGCCTGCGCCGCCCAGGCCGCGGCCCAGCGCGCCTTCGACGAGGCGGTCAAATTCACCAAGGACCGCAAGGCCTTCGGCAAGACCGTGTTCGATTTCCAGAACACCAAATTCGCCCTCGCCGACCTCGCCGCCAGGCTCCAGGTCGGCAAGGGTGAATTTGGTGTTCTGGAAATCGAACACCGTCTTGCCGAACGCCTTGCGCTCCTTGGTGAAGCTGACCGCCTCGTCGAAGGCGCGCTGGGCGGCGGCCTGGGCGGCGCAGGCGATCGAGAGGCGCTCCTGAGGGAGCTGATTCATCAGATAGGCGAAGCCCGCGCCCTCCGCGCCGAGGCAGTTGGTGATCGGCACCCGGACGTCGTTGAAGAAGAGCTCCGACGTGTCCTGAGAATGGAAGCCGATCTTGTCGAGGTTGCGACCCCGCGCATAGCCTTCCCGGTCGGCCTCGACGAGGATCAGCGACACGCCTTTGGCGCCCGCCGCGGGATCGGTCTTGGCGACGACGATGACGAGGTCGGCATGCTGGCCGTTGGTGATGTAGGTCTTGGAGCCGTTCAGCACATAATGGTTGCCGTCGCGCTTTGCGGTGGTGCGGATGCCCTGGAGGTCGGAGCCGGCGCCGGGCTCGGTCATGGCGATCGCGGTGGCGGTCTGGCCGGAGACCATCCGCGGGAGCCACTGCTACTACTGCTCCTCGCTGCCGTAGGCGACGAGATAGTCGGCGACGATGTCCGAGTGCAGGGTGATGCCGGCGGTGGAGCCGGCGTAGGCGAGCTCCTCGTCGATGACGGCGTTGAAGCCGAAGTCGAGGCCGGGGCCGCCATATTCCTCCGGCACGGTCGGGCAGAGCAGGCCCGCCTCGCCGGCCTTGTTCCAGAAGGCGCGGTCGATGATTCCCTCCTCTTCCCAGCGATCGAGGTGGGGGAGGAGCTCGCGTTCGAAGAAGCGGCGGACGGAGTCGCGGAACTGCTCGTGCTCGGGGGCGAAGGCGGTTCGGCGGGACGTGTCGAGCATGGTCAGTCCTTGGCTGTGAAGCGGGGGGCGGGGGCGGGCTGGGTGACTCCGCCGATGTCTAGGAAGGTGCCGCGGTGACGGTTGTGCGGGTCGAGCGGCGCCTCGGCCAGGGAGAGGATGGGAGCCACGCAGGAGTCGCAGGATTGCAGCCTGTCGCACCAATATTGCCGGCTTTCGCCCCGAAAGGTGTCGGCAAGCTCCTCGCGAAGGCCGGGATCGTGCTGGCCGGAGCGCAGGCCCAGCTTGTCCTTCAGGACCGAGAAGAACTCGGGCTCCAGCGCCCCCACCGCCAGCCACTCGCCGTCCCCGCACTGATAGACGTCGTAATAGGGGCGGCCCGTGTCGAGCAGATTGACCCCGCGCTCGTCCCTCCACATCCCCGCCGCCTTCAGCGACCAGGTCAAAGCCGACAGCAGGGCGGCGCCGTCGACCATCGCGCAGTCGATCACCTGGCCCTTGCCCGTCGTTCGGGCGGAAAGGATCCCGGCCAGCATCCCGAAGGCGAGAAGCATCCCCCCGCCGCCGAAATCGGCGACCGCGTTGACCGGCGGGGTGGGGGGTCCCCCGGCGCGGCCGTAGGTGTGGAGAGCGCCGGCCAGAGCGATGTAGTTGATGTCGTGCCCGGCCGTCCCGGCGAGCGGCCCCTCCTGGCCCCAGCCGGTCATCCGGCCGTAGACGAGACGGGGATTGTCCTCGAGCAGCACGTCCGGGCCGAGCCCGATCCGCTCCATCACGCCGGGCCGGAACCCCTCGATCAGCCCGTCGGAATCGCGCGCCAGCTCACGGACGCGGGCGACGCCCTCGTCCGACTTGAAGTCGACCCGGATGACAGAGGCGCGGGAGCGGCCGAGTATGTCGAACTCGGGCGGAATCACCGGCGGCCGGTCCTCGCGCTCGACGCGGATGACGGCGGCGCCATGGTCGGCGAGCATCATCCCGGCGAACGGCGCGGGGCCGATTCCGGCGAGCTCGACGATTCGGATACCTTGGAGGACCCCCGTCATGGCTCCTGCATAGAACGCCTCCCGCCCCCCCGCCACCCGGTGCGGGGCTCGAAGCGGATGGGGCAGGGGAGGGCGGCTCGGCTTTCCTTCGCTCCGAAACGGAGATGTTTCTCGGCCGAGGCCGCTTGCGCCGATAATGCTCAGGTGTCAGTAGTTTAGGCGCAGGAGAGAGCCGGCGGGCGGGGGAGTGGAAATGGCACAGCTTTACGGCCGCTCGGGCGACGAATTCCTCGTCAACACGGTGACCGAGGGCATGCAGGCCCCGGTGCTGATCGCCCCGTTGGCCTCGGGCGGGTTCGTCCTCGTCTGGACCGATCATAGCGGCATCGGCGGCGACAGCTACTCCTGGGCAGTGAAGGCGCAGATCTACGACTCGTCCGGGGCCAGGGTCGGCGGCGAGATCCTCGTCAACGGCTCCACCGACTCGTACGAGCTGGCCGGAGGAGTCGCGGCCCTTCCGAACGGCGGCTTTATCGTCACGTACGGCATCTCCGCGTTCGACAGCCGCCAGGTGGCCGTGCAGATGTTCGATGCCGCCGGGGCCAAGACCGGCGGGGAAATCCTCGTCTCCACCTACGACCCCGATCTGTATTCCGGGTTCCAATCGGGAACCAACAGCAAGGTCGCCGTGCTCGCCTCGGGCATGATCGTGGTCACCTGGGACAAGATGGTCCGGTACGAAGTCGACGTCTACGCTCAGATCCTGACTCCGGAAGGAGTCAAATCGGGTGCCGAGTTCCGGGTCCACGGGCATACCTATCAGACCCAGCAGACATCCTCCATCACCGCCCTCGCCTCCGGCGGCTACGTCGTCACCTGGGAGGATGTTCTCGAGGAAGAGGGCGGGCTCCTCGGGCAGGCCTACCATGCCGATGGTACCCAGGCCGGACAGTCGTTCCGGGTGACGACTACAACCGCAGGCAAACAGGAGGACGCCGCCCTCACCGCCTTGCCGGGCGGCGGCTTCGTCGCCGTCTGGGAGGACCATTCGGTCGATGGCGGCGACGGCAGCGCATCTTCCATCAAGGGCCAGATCTTCACCGACTCCGGAGTCAAGGTCGGGCCCGAATTCCTCGTCAACACCCTCACCGCCGGACGGCAGTTTTCGCCCGCCGTCGACGAGCTTCCCGGGGGCGGCTTCGTCGTCACCTGGATGGACGAAAGCCAGGAGGGCGGCGACACATCCAACAGCGCGATCATGGCTCAGGTCTTCGACTCGGCGGGCGTGAAGGTCGGCACCCAGTTCCTCGTCAACAGCGAGACTCGCGGAATGCAGGA
This sequence comes from Allosphingosinicella sp., assembly GCA_030146745.1. Next base: position 3,835 of record JASLBD010000403.1, read on the forward strand.
CATTCCGGTCGTCGCCGGCCTCCCATCGGGCGGGTTCACGATCGCCTGGACGAGCGGCAGCGGGGGTCCAGACATCAAGGCCCAGATATTCGTGCCGGTGACCGGCGGGCCCACCGACATCGCGCTCTCGCCGGGCGCCGTGCGCGAGACGAGCACGACCCATTATGCAGTGGCAACCCTGTCGCACAACGGCGGCATCAACGGCGCCTCGACCTACACTCTTCTCGCCGATTCGACCGGCGGCGGGTTCCGGATCGAGGGCGACAGGCTCGTCGTCGCCGACAACAGCCGGCTCGATTACGAGACCGCGCCCACCGCCAGCCTGACCGTTCGGGCCACCGACCCCGACGGCAACAGCTTCGAGGAAGTGCTCACCGTCGCCATCGCCGACTCGGCGATCGAGGATCGTTACGGCGCGGGTCCGGAATTCACCGCTTATGCCGCGGCGAACGGCGGCCTGAAAAAGGCGGCCATCGGCGCGCTCACCTCGGGCGGCTATGTCATGGCCTGGATGGATCCGGGCGCCGACCGCGGCGGCGGCGCAGTCCGGGCCCAGATGTTCGGTGCCGACGGCGTCAAGGTCGGCGTGGAGCTCGCCGTCAATGTCGCCACGGACGGCTACCAGGCTGCCCCCGGCGCGGCCGGCCTCGCGTCGGGCGGCTTCGTGGTGGTCTGGGAGGATTCGAGCCTGACCGGCGGCGACTCCAGCGGGTCGAGCGTCAAGGGCCAGAGATTCGACTCCGCGGGGGCGAAAGTGGGCGGAGAGTTCCTGGTCAATACGATCACGGCGAACGGCCAGAGCGAGCCGGCGGTGGCGGCGCTGTCGTCCGGCGGCTTCGTCGTCACATGGACCGACCTGAGCAATAGCAGCGCCGACGATTTCAGCTCCGGAGACGTCCGGGCGCAGATCTACGACGCCGCGGGTGCCAAGGCCGGCGGCGAGATCCTGGTCAACAGCACCACCTTCTCCGGGCAAACCGACCCGGCCGTCGCCTCCCTCCCCGGCGGCGGCTTCATTGTAGCGTGGATTGACGGCGACTCGGGGGCCGTCGTCGCACAGCGCTTCGACTCGGCTGGTAACAAGATCGGCGGCGAGATCCAGGTTGGGACATCATCCTTTTATGCCGGCGTGCCGGCGATCGCGGCGCTCGCCTCGGGCGGGTTCGTGATCAGCTGGACCGGCGCCGGGTCCGCGCCCGGCGATTCCAACTACATTTCGGTCCAGGCCCAGGTTTTCGATCCCGCCGGCGCCAAGTCGGGCG
>JASLBD010000411.1 GCA_030146745.1 Allosphingosinicella sp.
CGGCCGACCTGGTCGACCTCGAGGGCGAACTGGAAGGCATGGTCGAACGTTACCCGGCTCTCTCGGTCCCGGTCGGCATCCTCTATGCCCGCGCCGACAATCTCCTGGACTTTGCCAGGCACGGCGAGCGTACGGCGACCCAGATCCCGGGCGCCGAGATCGAGCTGGTCGAGGGCGGCCACATGCTCCCCTTCACCCAGCCGGAGCGCATCGCCGCTTTCGTCCGCCGAGCCGCCGCCCGGCAGGAGGAACCCCATGCCCGAAATGCCGCAGGCTGATTACATCGTCGTCGGCGCCGGCTCGGCCGGCTGCGTCCTCGCCAACCGGCTGACCGGGGACGGCAAGACCCGGGTCCTCCTGCTCGAAGCGGGAGGCGACGACCGGCCGATGAAGGCGCCCTCGCAATTCCTTTCCAACGTGATGATCCACGTGCCGGTCGGCTATGCCGCCACCCTCAAGGACCCCAAGGTCAACTGGCTGTTCACGACCGAGCCGGACTCGGGGACCAACGGCCGCACCCATGTCTGGCCGCGCGGCAAGGTGCTCGGCGGCTCCTCCTCGATCAACGCCATGCTCTACATAAGGGGCCAGCGCGCCGATTATGACGGCTGGCGCCAATTGGGCTGCGAGGGCTGGGCCTGGGACGACGTCCTCCCTTATTTCCGCCGCTCGCAGCACCAGGAGCGCGGCGCCTGCGACATCCACGGCGTCGGCGGGCCGCTCAACGTCTCCGATCCCACCACCGGCCACGAAGTGTCGGAAGCCGTGATCGAGGCCTGCGAGGCACTCGGTCTCCCGCACCGCGATCCCAACGGGGCGGAGCAGGAAGGCGTCGGCTGGTACCAGGTGACGATCAAGGACGGGAAGCGATGCTCGGCCGCGGTCGCCTATCTCCACCCGGCCATGGACCGTCCCAATCTGCGGGTCGAGACGAGGGCGCTGGTCCAACGAATCCTGTTCGAAGGCAAGCGCGCCGTCGGCGTCGAGTTCGTCCAGAACGGCGTGAAGCGCGTGGCTCGGGCGAGCGCCGAGGTGATCCTCGCGGGCGGCGCCGTCAATTCGCCGCAGCTGCTCCAGCTCTCCGGCATCGGCCCCGGCGCCTTGCTTCGCGGGCACGGCATCGAGCTCGTCGCCGACCTGGCGGGGGTCGGCGAGAACCTCCAGGACCATTTCGTCGCCGGCGAGACCTTCCGCCTCAAGAAGGGCATCGTCTCGGTCAACGAGCTCGTCCGGGGGACGCGTTTCCTCAAGGAGACTCTGAAATACATGTTCGGAAGGAAGGGCCTTCTCACCCTCTCCGCCGCCCATGTCGCCGTCTTCTGCAAGTCGCGCCAAGGCCTCGCCGGCCCCGACATCCAGTTCCACATCCTCCCCGCCACCATGGATCCGGACAAGCTCGCCAATTCCCAGAAGATGGAGCTGGAAAAGGCGCCCGGCCTCACCATCGCGCCCTGCCAGCTTCGCCCGGAATCGCGCGGCTCGATCCGGATCAAGTCGCCCGACCCGTCCGCCTATCCGGCGATCCGGCCCAATTATCTGTCCGACCCGCTTGACCAGGAGGTCATCGTCGCGGGCTTGCGCTGGGGCCGCCGGATCGCCGAGCAGCCCGCCCTCGCCCGCTATATCGAGCGCGAGCTGATGCCGGGGTCGGACGCGGTGACCGACGAGCAGCTGCTCGAACACGCCCGCACCTGGGGCACCACCATCTACCATCCGGTCGGCACCTGCGCGATGGGGCGCGGGCCTCGGTCGGTGGTCGACCCGCGGCTCAGGGTCCACGGCGTGGAAGGGCTTCGGGTCGTCGACGCGTCGGTGATGCCGCGGCTCGTGTCGGGCAACACCAACGCGCCCACCATCATGATCGCGGAAAAGGCCAGCGACATGATCCGGGGAGGCAGGGACCCTCGCTAGAGCGGCGGGCATTAAGTTCGGATCGTCATCCCGGACTTGATCCGGGATCCACCTTCTTGCGCCACCGCACGAAAGGAAGGTGGATGCCGGATCAAGTCCGGCATGACGAGACGGTGCAGATTTAGCGCCCGGCGCCCTAGAGCAAAAAGTCCCCGGGCCCGAGCGGAGCCGCCCCCTGCAGCGTCAGGACGATGACGAGGTCGGCGCTGCCGTCGCCGTTCACGTCGCCCTCGACGAACCAGGTGCCGCTCTGCTCATAGGCGCGAAGCTCGCCGGCGCTGCCGGTGAAGGCGTCGGAGCCGATCCAGCTGAAGCCCTGGTTGCCGGCGGTGAGGCTGTCGGCGTCGATCCGGTCGAGCTCGATCCTGTCGGTGCCCGGCGTGACGTCGAGGATATGGTCCATCGATCCCGAGTTCGATTCCGCGACGTTCTGGTAGCGGAAGGCATCCGCGCCGCCGTTGCCGGTGAGCGTGTCGGCGCCGAGATTGCCGTGGATGAGGTCGTTCTGGCCGCCGCCCTTCAGAGTGTCCGAAGCCTTGCCGCCGAACAGCCTCAGCAGCCCGTCCGTCTCCGCGCTCGCGTCGAGCACCATCGTCTCCGTGGCCATCAGCAGGGCGCCCGACACCGTCAGCGCCTGGCCCGGATTCACGATCGCATCGGAAAG
>JASLBD010000422.1 GCA_030146745.1 Allosphingosinicella sp.
CGGGCTTGTTCGAGCCGCCCATGCCGCTTCCGGTCGGGTCGCCGCCCTGGGCCATGAAGCCCGCGATGACCCGGTGGAAGACGGTGCCGTCGTAAAAGCCCTCCTCGACCAGCTCGCGGATCCTGGCGACGTGGCCGGGTGCCAGATCGGGGCGGAGCCTGATGACGACGTCGCCGCCGCTGTCGAGGTTGAGGACCAGGGTGTTGAGTTCGTCGGCCATGCTTATCTCCGTTTCTATTCGCCGGGATGACGGGTCGGGGCGGACATAAGCGCCCGGCTTGCGCCGCGCCACCCCCGCTCGACAGTCCCATCGCCCCGGCTTAGGAAGCGCCTCGGCGAAGATTCCGGCGAAGGGAGGGGCGGATGAGCGAGAGCGAAATCGATCTGCTTGGCGCTTCCCCCGGCCCGGCGCCCGAAGGCCGCCTCGACGAGGACGACCGGCTGAAGCCCGAATATGTCCGCGAGGTGATGGAGCGCGTCGAGGCCGGCGACGCCGACGGCGCGCGCGCCCTCGTCGAGCCGCTCCACCCCGCCGACCTCGCGGACCTGTTCGAGCTGGTCGACAGCGACGACCGCCGGGCGCTGGCCGCGGCGATCGCCGACCTGCTCGACGGCGACGTGCTCGCGGAGATGAACGAGCATGTCCGCGAGGAGCTGATCGACGCGCTCGACCCGCGCCAGGTCGCCGACCTCGCCGGCGAGATGGAGACGGACGACGCCGTCGCCATGATCGAGGATCTCGAGGAGGAGGAGCAGCGCGCCGTCCTTCGCGAGCTCGACCCCGACGACCGCGCGGCGATCGAGGAAGCGCTCACCTATCCCGAGGAATCCGCCGGCCGGCTGATGCAGCGCGACCTGATCGCGGTGCCCGAGCATTGGAGGGTCGGACAGGTCATCGACTATCTGCGCGCCGGCGACGATCTGACCACCGATTTCTGGGAGGTGTTCGTCGTCGACGAGCGCCACCATCCGGTCGGCACCTGCATGCTGAGCTGGATCCTGCGCACCCACCGCAACGTCGCCGTCGCCGACGTGATGAAGCGCGAGCAGACCCTCATTCCGGTCGACATGGACCAGGAGGAGGTGGCGCTTCGCTTCCAGAAATACGCGCTCATCTCCGCCGCGGTCGTCGACCAGTCGGGGCGGCTGGTGGGAATGATCACGGTCGACGACATCGTCCACATCATCCAGGAGGAAGCGTCGGAGGACGTCCTCCTGCTCTCGGGCGCGGGCGAAGGCGACATCAACCAGCCCCTGCTCGAAAGCTATTCCAGCCGGGTGCGCTGGCTGATCGCCAATCTCGGCACCGCGCTCGTCGCGGCGACGATCATCGGCCTGTTCGAGGGCACGATCTCCAGGATGGTCGCGCTCGCGGCGCTGATGCCGATCGTCGCCGGGGTCGGCGGCAATGCCGGCACCCAGACCCTGGCGGTGACGGTCCGGGCGCTGGCCACCAACCAGCTCACCCAGTCCAACACCTGGCGAGCGGTCCTTCGCGAGATCCAGGTCGCCTGCCTGAACGGAATCACCGTCGCCGCCGTGATCGGAATCGGAGTCGCGATCTTCTTCGCCAATCCCGCCTTGGGCGCGGTGATCGCCGCGGCGATGCTCGTCAACATCATCATCGCCGGCTTCGCCGGAGTCCTCGTGCCGCTCGCCCTCGAACGGGCCGGCGCCGACCCCGCGGTGGCCTCTTCGGTGTTCGTGACGATGGTGACCGATTCGATGGGCTTCCTGGTCTTCCTCGGCCTCGCGACGGCTTCGGGGATAGCGGGCTGAGAGGAAGGTCTCGCGCAGAGGCGCAGAGACGCGGGGGGTTCGCTTGCGTCCCGGCGCGGCGCTCTTTCGAGAAGTCGTCGAAAATTCGGCCCAGGCTGGCCGAGCGTCTCTGCGTCTCTGCGTCTCTGCGCGAATAAGCCTGTTGCGTCAGTTGCTTGGCCGCCGCAAGAAGGCTCATGCCGCTTAACATCAGCAAGGTCGCCGTCGGCTGCGCCAGCCTGGAGACGCTCGAGAAGCGCCAGCGGCTCCGGCTCGCCGACGGGATCGTGCCCGTGGTCACCCGCTTCCGCCCCAAGAGGGCGGACGAGCTGATCGGCGGCTCGATCTACTGGATCGTCAAGCACAGGATCGCGGCCCGCCAGGCCATACTCGGCTTCGCCGACCGAGAGGAGGACCGCCGGACGATCATCCGCCTCGATCCGGTCCTGGTCCCCGTCCGGGGCCTTCCGAAACGCGCCCACCAGGGCTGGCGCTATCTAGAGGCACGGGACGCGCCGCTGGATCTCGACGGCAGCGAGGACGGCGTCGACATTCTTCCCGCGCGGCTCGCCCTCAAGCTTTCGGCGCTGGCGCTGATCTAGGCGCCCGGCGGTAGAGGCACATCGCCAGCTCCGGATCGCGGCGAGGAAGGAAGCGAAACTCACTCGCGCCGAAGCTGTAGGCCTCGACCAGGTCACCCGCGGGCGCCTCGCCGCAGGCCTTCCAGCGGATGTCGAGGACATAGGGGGCGCCCTCGTCGCGGCGGGCGGCGGCGGCGGCCGGGACCAGCGCCAGGTTGCGCCGGGTCGTCTCGGACATCGCGACCTCGCCCGGGCGGGCGGCCAGCCATTGCGCGGCGAGCCGCTCGACGGGCGGGAAATCCGGGCCCGAGAGAAGGAGGAGCAGCGCCTTCGCCGGAATCGCCACGGCGAAGGCCAGCACCAGGGCGTGCCGCCCTCCGGCCCAGGCGCGGGAGGCGAGCGCTCCCAGGATCGCCGCCACCGCGCAGAGCGGGAGCAGGAACATGCGGGGCTTCGGATCCTGGGCGAGCGCATAGATGAGCAGAAAGGTGACCAGCCCCGCCGCCCAGGCCAGTCCCGCGAACCGGCGCCGGGTCTCCGTGTCGACCAGGTTCGATCGGCCGTAGGCGAGGGCAAGCAGCGCCGTCGCCAGCAGGGTGAGGCCGAAATGCGGATGGACGAGAAGGTTGAGGATTCCGTTCACCGACCAGTGGATGTCGATCGCGCCGGCCGGAGCCCAGCCGGCGATGACGTCCGGGTTGAAGAGCGGAAACCCGCCCGGTTCCGCCCTCCGGACGATTTCGGTCGAGGGAAGCTGGGCATGGTTGAGCGCAAGGCCGGCACGGTGCAGCGGGTTGCCGGTTCGTGCCGTGAACAGCAGCATCTCGAGCAGGACCGGAACGGCGAAACCGGCGCCGGCGACGGCGACCAGCCGGCGCCGGGCAGCGGGGAGGAGCAGCGCCGCTCCGCCCGCCACCGCGGCCACCGCCACCGCCGTTTCCCGAGCCGAAATGGCGAGCGCGAGCGACAGGCCGGAGAGGAAGGCCCATCTCGCCCGGCCGCTCTCGAGAGCGGTCAAGGCGGCGGCCCCGCCGCCGAGCATGAAGGCGAGCTCGACGATGTTGATGGTGGGCTGATGCATCATCAGGCCGAAGACCGGCGTGAACAGGAGCGCCGCTCCGCCGGCCAGGGCCGCGCCGCGGCCGAACAGCCGCTCGACGATGGAGGAAAAGAGCAGGAGGGAAGCCGCCGCGTAGAGG
>JASLBD010000436.1 GCA_030146745.1 Allosphingosinicella sp.
GCGCAAGGCGGCGCCCAGAACGAAGGCCGCGCCCCCGCCTGCGGTACTACCCGGCGAGGAATATGAGCAGGCGCCGAAGGCGCCCGTGGTGGAACCGGAACCGGCGCCTAAGCCTCAGCCTCAGCCTCAGCCTGAGCCGGCACCCGTGCCGGAGGGGAATTCGCAATAAACGTCATTCCGGCGAAAGCCGGAATCCGTGGACGGCCGTGTTTCATCTCGAACCAAAGGGTTCATGGATCCCGGATCAGGTCCGGGATGACGGCGTCCGACGGCCCTTCGTCCCTCAAAACGGCATCTTGAAGCCGGGCGGGAGCTGCAGGCCGGCGGTCATTTTCGACATCTCGGCCTGCGCGGCCTGATCGGCCTTCACCCTGGCGTCGTTGATCGCGGCGGCGACGAGGTCCTCGACCATCTGCTTCTCGGATGGCACGAGCAGGCTCTCGTCGAGCTCGACCGAGATGATCCGGCCCTTGGCGGTGGCCCGGATCTTGACCAGGCCGCCGCCGGACAGGCCCTCGACCTCGATCTGATCGAGCCCTTCCTGAGCCTTCATGAGGTTCGCCTGGGCGTTCTGGGCCATCTTCAGCAGTTCGTCGAGATCGGGCATTTCAGGCGCTCCGTTGTTCATCGAGATTGTAGCGGACGAGCTCGCCCCCCGGAAAGGCCTCCAACGCCGCTTTGACCAAGGGGGTTTCGAGCACCGACTGCTCTTCCGACCGCTTCGCCGCCTGCTCCTGCTCCTGGAGAGTCGGCTCGCCGCCCTCATCCTCGGTCCGGACCTGCCAGGACTGGCCGGTCACCTCCTTGAGAGCCGCCGCCAGATCGCGCGTGGCGATCGGGCCCTTCAGGCTGATGACCAACTCGGGCGGTGCGTAGGCGATCGGCCGGGCGTAATCGTGGAGCTGCTGAGCGAGATGGCGGCGCCCCTGGGCTTCGAGCGCCTCGATCATGTCGCGGAAGCTCGCCGGCATCCCGCCCGCCAGCTTCTCGAGCAGGGCGCCGGGATCCGGGAGCTCGGAGGCGTGGATGACCCGAAGGAGCGCCATTTCGGCGGCCTCGAGCGGCATCGGCGCGGCATGGACCTCGGCCAGGCCCTTGAGCAGCAATTGCCAGAGCCGGTGGACGGCCGCGTAGGAGAGCCGGCTCGCCCATTCGGCGTAGGCCTCGCGCTCCTCGGCCGACTGGGCCGCGTCGTCGGCGCCGCCGACCTTGGCTCGGGTGATGCCGTGGACGCTCTCGAGCAGGCCTCGAAGGACGGCGTTGGGCTCGACCCCGAGGTCGTACTGGTCGCGCAGGACGGCCAGCGCAGCCCGGGCGTCGCCTCCCAGTATTACACCCAGCAGACGGCGGATCGCGCCGCGGTCGGAAAGGCCGAGCATCGTCCGGATCTGCTCGGCGTCGACCCCGCCGGGGCCGTGGGCGATCGCCTGGTCGAGGATGGAGAGGCCGTCGCGGGCCGAGCCCTCGGCGGCGCGGGCGATGAGGGCGAGCGCCTCGGGCTCGACCTCGACTCCCTCCTTGGCCGCCACTTCGCCGAAATGGGCGGCGAGCTTCTCGGCCGGGATCCGCCTCAGGTCGAAGCGCTGGCAGCGCGAGAGGACGGTGACAGGAACCTTGTTGACCTCGGTCGTCGCAAAAAGAAACTTAACGTGTTGAGGGGGTTCCTCCAGAGTCTTGAGAAGCGCATTGAACGCGTTCTTCGACAGCATGTGGACTTCGTCGACGATATAGACCTTGAAGCGCGCGGAGACCGCGGAATAGCGCACCGCCTCGATGATCTCGCGGACGTCGTCGACTCCGGTATGGCTGGCGGCGTCCATCTCGACGACGTCGATGTGGCGCCCCTCGGCGATCGCGCGGCAGGGCTCGCAGATCCCGCACGGGTCGATGGTCGGACCCCCCTGCCCGTCCGGGCCGATGCAGTTGAGCGCCTTGGCGATCAGCCGCGCGGTCGACGTCTTGCCGACCCCGCGAACCCCGGTGAGGAGGAAAGCGTGGGCCAGCCGGTCGCGCTCGATCGCGTTGCCGAGGGTGCGCACCATCGCGTCCTGGCCGATCAGCTCGGCGAAGCTTTGCGGCCGGTATTTGCGGGCGAGGACCCGGTAGGGCTGCGCCTTGGCCGGCTGCGCAGGCTCGTCGAGGCCGAGGGCGAGGCCGAAGCCGGGGCTGTCGTCGGGGGATTCGGAGGCCATGAGCGCAACTCTAACCGTTCGGGCTGAGCCTGTCGAAGCCCAACCCTTCGTCTCCGCGCTGGACGGAAGGAAAGCCCTTCGACAGGCTCAGGGGCGAACGGAGTTTGGAAGACCCCGCCCGGCACGCGCCCGCGGCGGGCCGAAGATCGACCGGCCAGGCGATTTCGTAGACGACCCGGAAGCCGTCATGATCCGACAGCCTCGGGCTGCCTTCGCTGCCGTCGAACATCGCCTCCACCCGCACCGGGCGCACCGTCACCCGGGTCCCCGGCGCGAAGAGTTGCAGGTCCTGGGTGTCCAGCCACGGCGAATCGCCGTCCCACGACATGCGCACGTCGCAATCCTGAGGATTCTCGCGGCAGTGGACATGAACGAGCCGGAGCGTGTGAAGCCGGATGAAATGCTCGAAGCGGTCGGGCGAGCCGCGCATGTTGAAGTCGCCGCCAAACAGAATCGGGCTTTCCGCCGGGCTCGTCTCCGCCACCCAGGCGGCGATCTCGGCGGCCTGCTTGTTGTGGGCGGCGAGGTGGCGCCGTGCGGGCACTCGCGAAGCGCCGGTCGAGTTCATGTGGGTCGTGTAGAGATCGATGGGCACCGGAACCCCCGGGATCGCCATTCGCGCCAGCGCCATGCCCTTGTTGGAAAGGCAGTCGATCCCGGCACAGCTGCCGCGCCGGAACGGACGCGAGCGGGTCTCGATAAACGGATATTCGGCGGCGATGAGGATTCCGCTGGAGGTGAGCTTGAGGCCAAGCTCGCCCTTCTTCGGGTTCCTTCGTCCGGGGAGCGCCGGCCGCGCCGGGCGCGGCGGCTTATGGTGCGCCGAAGGGCCGGGCGCGAGGCTCGGATAGCCCGCGGCGAGCGCGGCGCTGCGCGCGCGGCGGCTGAACACCTCCTGCAGCATCACCACCTGCGGGGCGGCGCCGGCGGCACGAAGCCGGGCAAGATGCTCGCCCATCTTCTTCAGCGGGTCGCGGCGGCCGCCGCGGGTCATCTTCGGCAGCCCCTCGACATTGTAGGTGAGGACGTCGAGTCGGACCGAGGCGGTACGGCCGTCCTCAGAGAGCGTCACCTCGGGCGCCGGCGCCGCCTCGCAGGCGATCGAGCGCGCCCGGGGAAGCGAGACGCAGCCGGAGAGGAGGAGGGCGGCAAGTGCGGCGAGGCTGAGGGAGCGGGAGCGTTCGAACGCCATCGCCGCGGCTTTAGCCGTTCCGGCCGAGCCTGTCGAAGCCCAACCTGCAATTAGAACAAAAACGGATCAAACAGAATTTGCAAAATAGGATTTCCCATGAGAACATAACAGGAATCGCGAAAGCGACTCGGGCTCTTTGACGTCGTGAAATGAAGAAGCGAGGCCGGCGGTGCACCTGTCATGCCAGCGCTGGGACGACGCCTGCGGACTCGGTGGGAGCCGGAAACGACCCGGCGCTTGAACTCGTTACGGCTGCTTCCTTCCGGACCTGACCGGGTTGGCGAGAGCGCCGTCCGTCCGACTCCCGCGGCGCATATGGGGCGAACGGGGGATTCGCGCAAGACACCCCTGCCCCGTCAGGCGAAAACCTCCGCCACCAGCCGCCCTACCGAAGCGTGGGCGGCGGCTCGGACGGCGGGCTCGGCAGCGCCGCCGCTCTGGTAGCTGGCGATGACGATGGGGGCTTTGGCCGAGCGCCAGGCGATGGCGACGTCGTTGACCGCGCCGTTGGCGCCGGTGCCGGTCTTGTGGCCGACCAGCCAGGGCGGCGAGGGCAGGCCCGCCTTGAGGCGGTCCGGCCCGGGGACGGCCTTGGTCAGCCAGGTGGAGAGATGCCTTCGCGATTGCTCGGTGAGCTTGTCGCCCAGGACCAGGCTGCGCGCCAGGCCGGCCATGGCGGCCGGGCTCGTCGTGTCGCGCGGGTCGCCGGGGAGGTTGGAATTGAGCTCCATCTCATAGCGGTCGAGCCGGGTGACCGGATCGCCGCAGGCGCGGAAGAAGCGGGTCAGCGCCTCCGGGCCGCCGATCCGGCGCAGGAGCATGTTGGCGGCGCTGTTGTCGCTGAGCTCGACGATGGCCGAGCAGAGTCGAGCGACCGAGAGGCTGCCCTCCTCCCGGTACCTCTCTACGGCGGGAGAGTGGTTGAGCAGCTCGCCGGGCGGGACAGGCAGCTTGTCCTCGAGCGAGATCTCGCCCCGGTCGACCAGGGCAAGCACCGCCGCGGCGAGCGGAAACTTGAAGGTCGAGGCCATCGAGTATCGCGAATCGGCGTCGAAGCGCAGCTCTCGGCCCGAGCCGGTGTCGATGGCCGCGACTCCGAGCCGGCCGCCCGGGCCCAGGGTGGCGCGAATCGCCTCGAATCGCTTCCGGGCGTCAATCGCCAATTGGGCGGGCGCGGACTCCCCGGCGGGGACGGCGGGGCGGCAGCCGGCGGCGAGGACGGCTCCGGCGCTTGCGGCGAGGAAGGTTCGGCGGTCGATCATCGTCCCTGCATGTTATGGGAGCCGCCGGGTATCCGCACCGTCAGATTTTCTAAGGCCTCGCTCAAGTGGATCTGACAGGCGAGGCGCGAGGTTCGGGTGACGTGGGAGGCGAGATCGAGCAGATCCTCCTCCTCCTCGCCGGCGCGGGGAAGCCTGGCGAAATCCTCGGCGGCGACGAT
>JASLBD010000151.1 GCA_030146745.1 Allosphingosinicella sp.
CAGCGCCGCCGCTCGAGGTTGACCGCGAGGATCCGGGCCCGGTCTTTGGCGCCGGTGTTCAGCGCCTCGATCGTGGAATTGCCGATCACGCCGTCGGCCTCGATCCCGTAATCGGCCTGCACCTTCTTCACGGCGGCGACCATGTCGGCGCCGTAGACGTCGGCGGCGGCGGCGGGCGCCGCGGCCTCGGCCCTGCCCTCTTTCGCCTTCGAGTCCGCATCCGGCGCGGCGGCGGGCTCGGCGGCGAGGTAGCCGTTGGCCCGAAGCCCCTCGCGGATCTGGGCGACCCTGGGGTCCTTCTTGCCCGGCTTGATCTGCTCGCCCGCGGCCACCGCCGCCCTCTGCTCCTGGCCGGCCTTCTGCCGGTAGGCGAGATAGGCGTCGGACAGCGCCTTATATTCCGCATCCTGCGGAGCGAGGCCGGCGAGCCATTGCCGTACTCCGCCCTGCTCGACGGCGTTGCCGAGCCCTCCGCCCACGTCGACCTTGGACATGGGCACGGTATAGACCTCGAACAGCTTGCGGGGGTCGACCGCCCCCGTGGCCAGCGCCTGGGCATAGTCCATCGCGGCCAAGGTCAGCCCCGCCTCGCGCTCCGCCGGGCTGGCGCCCCTGGTCGCCTTCTCGGCATAGGATTTTGCGTCGATCGCGTGGCGGGCGGCATCCTCGAACGCGGCGGTCAGCTCCTGCGCCCGCTCGCCGGTCCAGACCGCCTGCCAGCCGCGGGCTTCGTAGAATTTCTTCACTCGGGGATCGGTGACCGCGGCCTGGAGGTCCGCGGGAGTCACCGCCTTGGGATCGACCTGAACGACCTGGCCGGAGCTCCCGCCGCCGCCGCCGCCGCTCGTGCTTATGAAATCGCAGCCGCCGGCCAGCAGGGCCGCCAGCGAAACGCACACCATAATTTTACGCATCTACATACCGCCGCTTTACATGGATCAGGCCCCTGAAACGTCCCCGACGGCCAATAGGCTCCGAAGAAAAATAAGCGTTCCAGCCGCTTAACCGGCGCCGTGCCTGCGTCCCGCTCTGGGACAGCGGGAAATGGGGGGGCGCAATGGTGCAACATTATTAGCTATCGGAAGCTAGGCGGGCACTCGAACAGGCGACAAGGACGATCTTGGCTTTGCTGGATTCCATATATTTCAAGGCCCTGGGAGAGGCGATCCGCTGGCGGGGCCGGGAGATCGCCTGCGGCGCGGCGCTGCTCGTCACCGCCTCCTGCGTCCCCCTCAAGGCCGCCGATGCACCGCTCGATGCCTCGGCTCCGGCGACCGCCGCGCTGCTCGATCCCGCGCCGCAGCCCGAGCCGATGGTCCTTCGCGACGTCGCTCCGACCGAGGCCTCCCGGATCAACGCCTCGATCCCCTTCTCCGCCGACGCCAATCCGCGAGCGCCCTCGACCGTCTTCCGAGCCGCGAGCCCGGCCGACCAGTTCCGCTCGCTCCAGTGCCTCGCCGAGGCGATTTACTACGAGGCCCGCTCCGAGAGCGAGGACGGCCAGCGCGCCGTCGCCCAGGTCGTCCTGAACCGCGTCCGCCACCCCGCCTGGCCGGGCACCGTCTGCGGCGTGGTCTATCAGGGCCCGCTGCGCGCCGGCGGCGGCTGCCAGTTCACCTTCACCTGCGACGGCGCGCTGATGCGCATGCCCTATGGGGCGGACTGGGCGCGTGCCCGGCGGCTCGCCGCCGAAGCGCTGGCCGGCCATGTCTTCGCCCCCGTCGGCCTCGCCACCAACTACCACACCCACCAGGTGCTGCCGGACTGGGCCTTCAGGCTTCCCAAGGCGACGGTGATCGGCAACCATATCTTCTACCGCCTGCCCGGCGCCTGGGGCGGGGCCGGCGCCTTCAGCCAGCCCTATCGCGGCCGGGAGCCCTCGCCGGCGACGGTGATGGCGGCGCGCCTTCCGATCAACCTGGGGCGCGGCGCCCGAACGACTCTGGCCGCGCCGGTCAGACTCGCGGGCTTTCCCATGCCCGCCGGTCCAGCCTATTCGACGCCGCCGACCCTTGCCGGCGAGGCGCCCCCGCCTCCGGTCAACGACCGCCTGCCGCAATCGACCGTCAAGGCGGAATTCGCCAATAGCGGCCGCTATCTCGCCGACCTCCCGCCGTCCTCCCCTTCGACCCGCTGACCGTGCTCTTCCTCTCCCGCTTTCCGCGGGAGAGGGACCCGAGCCGGAAGGCTTGGGAACGGGAGAGGGGTAAAAGCTACCGCCGCGCCGCCGCGCTCCGCTCCCTGACCGGGCGGAACTCCGACTGGGCCTTCCAGTCCGGCCAATCGCGCCCGAAGGCGAGCTCGCGGCCGATGTCGTGGAACAAGGCGACATCCTGAGCGGCTCCTGCGAGGTCGAGGTCGGGGCGCCATTCGTCGCAGGTCTGATGATAGCAATTGGCGGTGAACTCGGTCACCCAGCGGTCGCCCGCCTCGCGGCCGCCGTCGACCAGGTCGACGCCGCCGCCCAGCGCCATCAGAAGCAGCACCGGAACCCCGCGCCGGGCGAAGGCGAAATGGTCGGCGCGGTAGAAGAGTCCGCGTTCGGGCCGGGCGTCCGGAGTGATCGTCCGCCCCTGCCGGGCAGCGGCCGCGGCGAGCCTGTCTTCCAGGTCGCTCTGGCCCTTGCCGATCAGGACGACATCGCGGGCGAGGCCGTTGGGCTGAAGAGTGTCGAGGGTGAGGTTGGCCACCGCCTTTTCCATCGGGAAGAGCGGGCTGTTGGCATAATGCTCGGCGCCGAGCAGGCCCCTTTCCTCCGCCGTCCAGGCGGCGAAGACGAGGCTTCGCTCGGGCCTCGGGCCGGACTTGAAGGCGCGGGCCAGCTCGACGATCCCGGCGATCCCC
>JASLBD010000182.1 GCA_030146745.1 Allosphingosinicella sp.
CTGGGCGCGGTCGAGCTCGACCGTGCGGGAGCTGAAGACGAGGTTGGGGAAGACGCTCGCGATGGTTCCGGGACTGACCCCGGCGCGGCGCGCCTGGGCCTAGAGCTGGGGCAGATAGGCCCGGAAGCCGGACTCGCTCAGCCCGGTCTGGGCCGCCGCCGGGCTCGACAGAGGCGCAATCGCCGCCGCCAGGGCCAGGGCCGCAATGCCCTTCAACAAACGCATACATTCTTCTCCCACTCGGCGTCCCTGATGCCACAGGGGCGCTGGCGTAGATACTCGGCTCGCCGCGCGAGTTGCACGAGCGGCCCCGCCGGCCTCGTCATTCCGGCGAAAGCCGGAATCCATCAACACTGCTGCCCGACCTGACCCCGGCGCCCGTGTTCATGGATGCCGGGTCAAGCCGGCAGGACGAGAAGGCTGTTCAGCCGAAACTCTCTTGGGCTAGAGGCTCCCCATCTTGGACAGGTGGCCGAGTGGTTTAAGGCAGCGGTCTTGAAAACCGCCGTGGGTGCAAGCCCACCGTGGGTTCGAATCCCACCCTGTCCGCCATCAGTCGGGAATCTCATGCCACATGAGGATGAACGTATCGAGCTTCGCCCTGACGATCCGGCCCGGCGGCGGCCCCGGGTGAACGCGGTCAGTGCTCACGACGGTCAGTTCCTGATCGTAGACTCGAAACTTATGGCAAACCACTTCGGGATCGGAGTCGCAGGATTCCACCTCCTCGAGCTGCTCCGGCCCGAAAGCGCCGATCACCGCCTCGCATGAACGCTTCTCGAAGGCCCCGAGGTCGCACTCCAGCGGAATCCTCCTTCCGGCGCGGACCTCGTCCAGGAGGGCCGTCCATGCTCGAAAGCCTTCAGTGGCCTCTTCCGCGTTCCGGGCGGTAAAGAAGGACTGATCCTCCGGAAGCTTCGAGCATTGGGCGGCCGGAACAGGATTGTCCCGGACGATATCGTCATATCCCGCCGTCGGGGCGGACAGGAAAGTGAAGTTGGAAGTGGAGGTCAGCCCAACCGGCCTCGCCGGGGCGCCGGGTCCCTTGTCGCTCGGGTTCGCCCTCTCGAATTCGACGCGCACCCTGTCATATCGGCACAGGCCGGGGACGCGTGTCGCCTGGGTCCTGGTCTCCAGGAACAAGGTCGACAGGGGCCGGGTCGGCGCCTTCTCCCCTCGGCGGTCCGGCTTCTCGAACAGGCTCCAGAGGACGTCCTTGAGCTTGCGATCGGTGACGCTCGGCGGGTCGGAGCGGATTTCACTCTTCGTGATCGTGGAAGGCGGTGCGCCGACCGCCGCCGCCGGCGGGAGCAATGCCAGAAGCCCGAGCCACCGGACGAGGTGCGTTCGCGAAGCGACGATTGCCATTCCTCCAACATATCGAAGGGCGACGGCAATGAAAGTGCTTCGTGAGGTGCGCCGCTCGAACCGGGTGTAGACAGACCTTGTCCAAAGAGCGAAGGGAACGCTCTTTTCGTTGATGCTGGGGAATGAGATGGCCGAGGCGGCGCTTGGGAGGTTCGACTGGGAGGATGCATTCGCGCTCGAGGCTCAGCTTTCGGACGAGGAACGGCTCGTCCGCGACACGGCGCGGGCCTATGCGCAGGAGAAGCTCCAGCCGCGGGTGACCGAGGCCTTTCTCGACGAGCAATTCGACCGCGAGATCATGTCGGAGATGGGTACGCTCGGGCTGCTCGGAGCGACGATATCGCCCGAATATGGCGGCGCCGGGCTCAATTACGTCAGCTACGGGTTGGTGGCCCGTGAGGTCGAGCGGGTCGACAGCGGCTACCGCTCGGCGATGAGCGTCCAATCCTCGCTCGTCATGCATCCGATCGACGCCTACGGCTCCGAGGAACAGAAGCGCAAATGGCTTCCCGGGCTGGCGACGGGCGAGCTGATCGGCTGCTTCGGCCTCACTGAGCCGGACGCAGGCTCCGATCCGGGCGGAATGCGGACCCGGGCCCGGAAGGTGGACGGCGGCTACCGCCTTTCCGGCTCGAAGATGTGGATCACCAACTCGCCGATCGCCGACGTCTTCGTCGTCTGGGCCAAGTCCGACGCGCATGACGGCAAGATCCGCGGCTTCCTGCTCGAAAAGGGGATGAAGGGCCTCAGCGCGCCCAAGATCGGGATGAAGCTGTCGCTGCGCGCGTCGATCACCGGCGAGATCGTCATGGACGGGGTGGAGGTGCCGGAAGAGGCGCTGCTTCCCAACGTCGAGGGGCTGAAGGGGCCGTTCGGCTGCCTCAACCGGGCGCGCTACGGGATCGCCTGGGGCTCGATGGGCGCGGCCGAGGCCTGCTATCACGCGGCAAGGACCTACACGCTCGACCGCAAGCAGTTCGGCCGGCCCCTCGCCGCGACCCAGCTCGTCCAGATGAAGCTCGCCAACATGATCACCGAAATCACCCTCGGGCTTCAGGCGGCGCTGCGGGTCGGGCGGCGGATGGACGAGGGCGAGCTGATCCCGGAGACGATCAGCCTGATCAAGCGCAACAATGTCGGCAAGGCGCTCGACATCGCCCGGGTCGCGCGCGACATGCACGGCGGCAACGGCATCTCGGCCGAGTTCCAGGTGATGCGCCACGCCTCCAACCTCGAGACGGTCAACACCTATGAGGGGACGCACGACGTCCACGGCCTGATCCTGGGTCGGGCGATCACGGGGATCTCGGCTTTTTGACTTGGCCCGTCATTCCGGCGAAAGTCGGAGTCCATGAACACGGTCATCCGCGCATTTTCCGCTGACTCTTCGGTTCATGGATGCCGGATCAAGTCCTGCATGACGATTCATGGATAAGTCCCTCGCCGGTCTCAAGGTCGTCGAGCTCGCCCGGATCCTCGCCGGGCCGTGGGCCGGGCAGTTGCTCGCCGACCTCGGCGCCGACGTCGTCAAGGTCGAGCGTGCCGAAACGGGCGACGACACCCGGCACTGGGGTCCTCCTTTCGCCCCCGACGGTGCGGCGGCCTATTTCCACAGCTGCAACCGGGGCAAGAAATCGGTCGCGATCGATCTCGAGACCGCGCAAGGCCAGGCGCAGGTCCGAGCGCTCGCGGCCGAAGCCGACGTCCTGATCGAGAATTTCAAGGTCGGGAGGCTGGCCGGGTTCGGGCTCGACCACCCTTCCCTCTCGGCGCTCAACCCGCGCCTCGTCTATTGCTCGATCACCGGTTTCGGCCAGACCGGCCCTTATGCGGCCAGGGCCGGCTACGATTTCATCATCCAGGGCATGGGCGGGGCGATGTCGCTGACCGGGGAGCCGGACGGGGCGCCGCAGAAGTCCGGGATCGCTTATGCCGACCTGTTCACCGGCCTCTACGCCAGCGTCGCAATCCTCGCCGCGCTTCGGGAGCGGGACCGGAGCGGCAAGGGCGCCCATATCGACATGGCCCTGCTCGACACCCAGGTCGCGGTGCTCGCCAACCAGGCTCTGAACTGGATGGTGTCGGGAGACGTTCCACTCCGTATGGGCAACGGCCATTCCAATCTCGTCCCCTATCAGGCCTTCCGGGTCGCCGACGGCGAGCTCATCGTCGCGGTCGGCAATGACGGGCAATTCGAACGGCTTTGCGGGATATTGGGCCTGGACGCGCTGGCGCGGGACGAGCGCTTCCGGACCAACCCGGCGCGGGTGATCAATCGAGAGGCTCTGATCCCGACGCTGGAAGCGGCGATCCAGGGGCGCGGGCGGCGGGAATTGTCCGAAGCGCTGGAAGCCGCCGGGGTTCCGGCGGGGCCGATCAACACCCTGGATTCGGTCTTCGCCGATCCTCAGGTCGTCCACCGCGGCCTCAGGATCGAGGGGAGCAGCCCCGGCCTCGCCTCCCCCATCGTCATCGACGGCAAGCGGCAGGTGGCGGAGGCTCCGGCACCGCGGCTCGGGGAGCACGGGCCATGCTGACCCAATATGGGGTCGTCCCGGTGCGCCGGGCCGCGGACGGCGGTGTCGAGGTGCTGCTCATCACCTCGCGCGACACCAGGCGCTGGGTCGTGCCGCGCGGCAACCCCATCTCCGGCAAGAGCCCGGCCGAATCGGCCGCTCAGGAAGCTTATGAGGAAGCCGGGATAATCGGGCCGGTCGAGCCGGCAGGGATCGGCCATTATTCCTACCAGAAGCGCCGGCGATTGGGCTTTCAGGTGAAGGCCGTCGTCCACCTGTTCCGGATGAGAGTCGCGGAGGAGCGCGACGACTGGCCCGAAAAGGCGGAGCGCGAGCGGCGCTGGTTTCCCGCCGAGGAGGCCGCCGCGGCGGTGCATGAAGCGGAGCTCGCCCGGATCATCCGCTGGACCTCCCGGGATTTGCCACAAAAGTGAGGCAATCCTTGCCGCTCCCGTGCTAGGGGCCGCGAAAGTCCAAGGCGGGAAGAGATGTTCAACATGTTCCGGGCGCTGATGCCGAAGGAAGACGGTTTCTTCGATTGAAACCCGTCATGCCGGACTTGATCCGGCATCCACCTTTCTTCACGGCCGCGACAGAGGAGGTGGACCCCGGATCAAGCCCGGGGTGACGCCTGCTTTCTAGAACTTGCCCCGCACCTGGAACGAGAAGATCGGGCCGATCAGGCGGTCGCGGCGCTCGATATAGCTTATCGGCCCGGTGCGGCGGCCTACATAGACTGTCCGGTCCCACAGGCTTCGCGCCGCCAGGACGTTGGATACGGTGGCCCGGATCGTGAGGCCGAGCACGTCCTTGTGCTCGGCATAGAAGCTTCCCCAATAGGGGCCTTCCCACTGACGTCCGACTTCCGTCAGCCGGTAGCTCAGCGCATTGAGCTGGTGATTGAGGTTCATTCCATAGGCCCAGTCGCTGTCCGGGATGTCGTGGCGCAAAGTGAGGTCGAAGAGGTGCATCAGGCTGCTCGAAATGCGCCGCCCTTCCCCCGTCAGCGGATCCTTCACGCGGGTCTCCTGGAGCTGGGCCCGGACGTCGAGCTTGGCGCCCTTCCAACCCAGCGGATCGAAGTTGAAGGTGCTCTTCCATTCGGCGCCATAGGCATGCGCGCTGTCGATATTGCCGACCGACTCGCCGGTGGCCCCGATCGGGATATAGTCCACCACGTCCTCGTAAAGGCGGCCGTAGAGGCGCAACGTGGTCGTGCCGAAGCGGCCGAGGTTGCGCGTCCCCTCGAGGTCGGCCTCCCAGCTCTGCTGCGGGACGAGCTCCACATTGCCCGCATTTGCGCTGTCGTCGTTGAGGTTCACTCGGGCGAGGAAGTCGCCGAAGTTGAGCTGGCCGACCCGGCGCTGGAGCTTCAGGTTGACGTCGAGCCGCGGGCTCGCCTTCCAGGCGGCGGAGAACAGGCCCTTGGGCCGCCAGAAGGTCCGGCTGAGGCCGCCGGCGCCGGTCTGCCGAAGGTTCGAATATTCGCCGCCGGCGGCAAGCTGGACGCTGAGCCTGGACGACAGCGGCCGGCCGAAGCTCGCCATCACCTCGTAGCGGTCCTCCTTCACCGTGGCGGTGCCGCCGGGGAGCGGGATCTCCTCATATTGCCCAATGGAGTTGAGCTCGAAATAGTGGCTGACATTGTCGAGGCTGTTGAACGCCCCCTCGGCGGAAAGCTGGAGATCGGACTTGCCCCATTTCCAGCGATATTCGGCGCGGCCGATCCGCTCGTGGGTGTCGGCGATCTCGTCGAAGCGGCTGCCGGTGTCGGGCGCTCCGTCGGCGAAGCGGGTAAGGACGTCCTGCGCGAAGGGCGTGCGCCCGCCCTGATCGAGGCCGATCAGCTTCAGGCGGCCGCCGAGCAAGGCGAACTCGTAATCGCCGCCGAGCTCATAGGACCAGCTGTCCTCGTCATTGGCGACGAGGCGGATGCGATCGGCGAGGCCCGGGCTGACCCGCTCGCCCCTTTCGCGATAATCGTAATAGAAGCCCTGGATCGAACCGTTGAAGTTGGCGATGGAGCTTCCCGGGCCGTCCCAGGTCAGCTTCACGCTCGCCTTCGGATTCTCCCCGCTCCCGGTGAAGACGTCGTATCGGGCCTCGGTCCGCGCGCCGGCTTCATTGAAGATGTTGGTTCGGCCGTTGGCCCCTGAGCGAAAGGATGCGTTCTGGAGGCCGACCGTATAGTCGATCCTTCCCTTCTTGCCGCTCACCGAAACCTCGCCGCGAGTCAGCAGCGGATCGGTGTTGCGCTGGCGGAACTCCGGACGCCAGGCGAACTGGCCCTGCATGCCGCCGGCCTTGACGACGACGTTGGCGACCTGGCCGGAGAGGCCGGGCACGTCGAGCGTCGCAGCGTCGCGAATCTCGATCCGGACGACGTTGGAGGCGGGTATCTGCCCCAATTCGGTGATGACGTCGTTCGACTTGCCCGAGATTCGCTGGCCGTTGATCAGGACGTTGCCGGTGGCGGTGCCGAGGCCCCTTTCCTGGGTGGCCTCGCGAATGGTGAAGCCGGGGACGTTGCGAAGCATGTCGAGCGCGTTGCGCGGGGCGAAGCGGGTGAAGTCGGCGGGGACGAACGTCTTGGCGCCTTCGACGGCGGTCGGCAGGGCCGGTTCGGGCGCAGGCGCGTCCCCCGTTTCCTGGGCGTGCGCCGGAGCGGCGGCGAGGGCCAAAGCTGAACATCCGATTGGAAGCAGCCACGAAGGCGACCGGCGAGCGCCGTCTTTCATCATATCCCCCTTCGGCTCTCCGGCCGGCCTGCCACGGACGTAGCAGGAGTTGTGCCAACTCCTTCGAACGTGACGGCTTTTGCTCGATTACAGATGTTTTCGTGAATGCGGCATGACCGGAAAAGCGTCCGCTCCCGCACAGACGGCGTCCGGGATCGGACACTAGTCCCGTCATTCCGGCGAAGGCCGGAATCCCTGAACACCGTCGCGCGAGTCTCCGCTCAGGCGCGTGTCCATCGATCCCGGCCTTCGCCGGGATGACGACTAGCGGGCCGGCCGCCTGAACAGAAGGATCGGCTCGCCCTTGTAGACGGCCTCCTCGCGGCGGCTGAAGCCGCCTTTCTCCGCGATCCGGATGGAAGCGGCGTTTTCGTGGCTGATGATGGCGACGATCTCGCCGCCGCCCAGCGCCTCGTCGGCCCAGGCGAGCGCGGCTAGGACGGCTTCGGTGGCATAGCCCTGCCCCTGCGCGTTACGCGCCATGATCCAGCCCATTTCGGGAATGTTCTCGATGCTCGGGGACATGTCGCGCTTGAAGTCGGCGAAGCCGATCTGGCCGAGGTAGGCGCCGTCCTCG
>JASLBD010000222.1 GCA_030146745.1 Allosphingosinicella sp.
CGGGGGGATCGCGCGGCCGGACCTGCTCATCGTGGCCCGCGGCGGCGGCTCGATCGAGGATCTGTGGGCGTTCAACGAGGAGGAGGTGGTGCGCGCGGTCGCCGCGTCGGAGATCCCGACCATCTCCGCCGTCGGCCACGAGACCGACACCTCGCTGTGCGACTTCGCCGCCGACGTGCGCGCGCCGACGCCCACCGCCGCGGCGGAAATGGCGGTGCCGGTGCGCGGCGACCTGCTCGGCCAGCTTCGCGAGCTCGGCTTCCGGATCGAGCGTTGCGCCCGCCGGGCGCTGGAGCGGGCCGGGGAGCAGCTCGAGTCGAGCCTTCGCCGCTGGCCCGAGCGCGAGGCCTTGCTGGCGCCGCAGCGCCAGCGGCTCGACGACCTCGCCGACCGCCTTCCGCGCGGCCTGCGCACCGAGCTCAGCCACGCCCGGGCCGCGCTCGAGCGATCGGCCGGCGCCTTGCGGCCGGGCCTTCTCAAGGCGAGCCACGCCCGGGCCAAGGAACGCCTCGAGGCGCTCTGGCGGGTCGCCGGGCTCGTCCATCCGAACCGTCCGCTCGAGCGCGGCTATGCCCGGATCGAGGACCGGGACGGCAAGACCCTTATCTCCGCCGCGGCCGCGCGGGCGGCCGGACGGCTGAAGCTGATCTTCCGCGACGGGGACGTCGAGGCGGAGGTCGGCGGCACCGGACCGGTTGAGAGGCCGCGCCGTCCGGCCTATGCCAGGCCCACGAGCGAGCAGCCGAAACTGCTCTAGGGCCATTTCGTCACCCGGACTTGATCCGGGGTCCATCTTCTTCTTCAATGGCATGGAGTTGCTCAAAAAGGTGGATGCCGGATCAGGTCCGGCAGACGGACAAGAGGACGAGGCGAAGCCGATGCTGATGTCGAACAAGGGCCGCGAAGCGCGGCTCCACTACATGCCGGGGACCTTCCGGATCCTCACCCCCGGCGACCACGTCCGCTGCGCCGCCACCGGCCAGCCGATCCCGCTGGACGAGCTTCGCTACTGGAGCGTCAGGCGGCAGGAGGCCTATTCGTCGGCGGAGCTTTCGGTGAAGGCTGAAAACAGGGTCTAGCGATTCGAGCGCTCGAATGCCGGCTCGTCGATTGACGACTGCTTTCACCCGCTCGCCGCGGCAGCGGCGGACAGTCCGACGGAGCTTTCCTTCGGCGGCGGGTGCTGGACTTGCCGCGCGAGGAATCTGGCGAAAGGCCGGATATCGCCCTTCACGCTCGCGCTTTCGAGCGCGCCCATGTAGAGGTCCCGATCATCCACTCGGATCACGGTCCATGGATACCCGCCGGACGCCAACAGCGCGTTCATCAGAAAGCGGGCGGTACGGCCATTTCCATCAGGATAGGGATGGATGTAGCCAAAGAGCCAGTGGCCGAGGACCGCACGCACCGCCGGCTCGGCCTCCTCGCTGATCAACTCGAACAGGGTCGGCATCGCATCACGGACGGCTTCCCAGCGGGGCGGGGCGTGGAAGGAGTTGCGGATGTAGACGGCATCGTTCCGATAGCCCGCGAGCGCCTCAGGTCCAATCAGGCCCGCCGCGACGCACGGTTGGAAGAGCTCCCGATACCAGACGCGATGGGTGTCGCTCACGAGCGCTCCGGCGTCGGCGCCGCCAAGGATCTTGCCGACATCCGCTTTGACCGCCTGGAACGCTTGCCAATAGCCCCGCGCGGCAAGCGCGTCCCGCTGGGCCCGGTCGCCCGCGATATCGGCCGGTTTCCATGTGCCGGCACGTACACGCTCGATAAGCTCGGGCGAGACTCGATAACCTTCGATGGAGAGCGAGTGATAGGCATCGCTCCTGTAGACCTCGTCCACCGCCCGCAGATAGGATCCCTTGTCTTCCGGCAGGCCCGGCGCGCCCGGGAAACATTCGATTACGGCTTCGCGGTGAGTGGCCCAGAGGGCCCGCAAACGGGCGGCGACCGGTGAAGCCGCCGAAGGAATGTCGCCGAAGCGCCTCCCCTGCTCGAATGGATCGGTTTCACGAACGGCGTAATCCGCGCTCTTCATGGTCGAAGCGATCTCGTCCGCAATCGGGGCTTTCCCGATCCGGCGGAAGGCGCCGGCGAGCCGTCCCGCGACTGCTGAATGCCCCCCTGCAAGTAATTTGCGCAACAGATCGCTCGGTTCGGCTGTTTGCGACAGAACCACCTGTGCTTCGACCGGGTAGCGCCGGTAGAAGCCCTCCGGGACCTTTATGAGGGCCGCCGAAGGCGCATAGAGTCGGAGCCCGTCAATCTCCTGAAGGTCCTCCCTGGGCGGCATCTCTTTCTGCTTCAGGTCGTAGATCGACGTTTCGTAAAGCAGCTTGACGGTGTTGTTCGTGCCCTTGGGACTGTAGACGATCACCTGGGGCGGGATCACCGTATGGCCGGCATGGAGGAGCAGGGATTGCTCCGGTGAGAGATGCCACTTCGTTCCAAACCGGTCTTCGCCGTAGCGGGCGCAAAACTCCCAGAAAGAGGCGAGCCAGGGCGTCGTGTCGCCGGTACGGTCTCCAGGGCTCGAAGAGATCAACCAGCCCTTCATGACCTCCTGGAGGAACCCGTTCCTGACGAGCCTCTCCCGGTGG
>JASLBD010000223.1 GCA_030146745.1 Allosphingosinicella sp.
GATCGCCACCGATCTCGGAGTCAGCGAAGAAGACGTCATTTCGATGAACCGGCGCATGTCGATGGGCGGCGACACGTCGCTCAACGTCTCGCTGCGCGAGGAAGGCGACGGCCAGTGGCAGGATTGGCTGGTCGACACCGATCCGCTCCAGGACGAGCGCGTCGCCGACGCTCAGGAGAGCCAGGTCCGGCACGAGCTACTGGTCGAGGCGATGCAGGCCCTGAACGACCGCGAGAAGCACATCCTGACCGAGCGGCGCCTGACCGACGAGCCCAAGACCCTCGAGGAGTTGAGCCAGGTCTACGACGTCAGCCGCGAGCGCATCCGCCAGATCGAGGTAAGGGCGTTCGAGAAGCTCCAGAAGGCTCTGATGGGCCTTGCCGGCGAGCGGCGGCTGCTGCCGGCTTCGTAAGGCTCGATCAGGTTCGAGCGAACGGAGGGAGGGATCCGCTTAGCTTGCGATTTGCCGGGTCGGCGAGTCCCCCCTTATTCCGCCTTCTGCGGGAAGGGCGGGAGGCTCAGCCGGTCGTCCTCGTCATGCTGGATGATCGCCAGGGCGTCCTCCTTGAAGGCCATCCGCCGGAAGCGCTCGCGGGACGCGGCCGTCTCGGCGCGGCTGGAGCTCCAGTCGGGCATCTCGTCGGTCAGCACCGACTCCCGGCTTCCCCACAGATCGCCGCTCAGGAGCACGGTGCGGCTGGCAAGCTTCACCATCAGCGACATGTGTCCCGGCGTATGGCCCGGCGTGTGGAAGGCGACGACTCGGCCGTCGCCGAAGATGTCGACGTCGTCGATCGCGGCGACCAGCGGCGCCCCCCCGGATATCCACGGCTGAAGGTGGCTCGGGGCGGCGCCGCCCGGCGTCGGCGTGGCGGTCAGCGCGGCCAGCTCCTTCGCGGCGATGACGAGCTTCGCCTTCGGGAAATGCGCGGCCTGGCCGGTATGGTCGCCATGATAGTGGCTGATTCCGATCACCGAGATCTGCTCGGGCCGGACGCCGATGTCGCCGAGCTGGTCGACGATGGTGCGATCGAGCCGCGCCCGCTCCGCCTTCGCTCCCAGCGCCCTGGCCGAGATTCCGGTGTCCCACAGCATGTAGGCGTCGCCGTGGCGGATGAGGAAGCAGGGCAGCGGCAGCCGGGTCCGGTTCCAGGGCAGCTTGCGGGGCTCGTCATAGCCCAGCGTCCCGCAGTCGAGCCGCCACATCGAGAGCTTCGCCGGCGGCGCGGACGCGGTGACCGGCACCTGGGCGCCGAGCGCCAGCCAGAGCGCGCAGAGCCAGGCGGCTTTCGGAACGCGCCTCATCGCCTCCCCTCCGCAATGGGTTCGTACGTGACCTCGAAGCGGATCCCGTCCGGGTCCTTCATGAACAAGGCGGTGGCGCCGTCGAAGGTCTGGATCTCGGGCACCGCGAAGCCGGCGGCGGCCATCGCCTCGCGCACCAGCGCCACCGATTGGGCGCTCGCAACCGCGAAGCCGAGATGGTTCATGCCCGGCCCGAAGCGGTCGTAGGGCCTCGAGCCTTCGCCGGCCTCCGAGAAATGGAGGAGCAGCCCGTCGCGGTCGCGCCAGGCCGTCTCCCCGAGCCGGGCGAAGCCGAGGAGGGGCAGCAGCGCCGCATAATAAGGCAGGCTCTGGGCAAGCGAGGAGACCCGGATCGCGATATGATCGATTCCGCGGCACCGGACCTTCCCGGCCGGGAGTTCAGTTTCCTGATCTTCGTCCACCATCCGATCGCTTCCCGTACGGCTTGTTCCAGCTACTTCGCTAGGCCAGGATCGGCAGCTCCGGAAATGTCGAAGATTCGAGAGATGAGTTGAGCAGAGCTTCACTCCCGCGCGGCCGGACCTCGCCGAGCCTGAATGCCCTCCAGACCTTCGAGGCCGCCGCCCGCCTCGGCAGCCTGACGAAAGCGGCCGACGAGCTCAGCGTCACCGTCTCGGCAGTCGCCTTCCAGGTACGCCAGGTGGAGTCGGCGCTCGGCACCCGGCTGATCGTCCGGGCCGGACGGTCGGTCGAAGTCTCGGCCGAAGCCGCCGCCCTCGCCCGGGAGCTTTCCGGTCCCTTCGAGGCGATCCGCCGAAGCGTCGCGCGCTTCCGTGCGGCCCCGCCGGCCGGCGTCGTCACCGTATCGATGCTTCCAAGCTTCGCCTCCATGTGGCTGCTCCCGCGCCTCCCGGAGCTCGAAGCCGCCTGCCCGGAGATCGAGCTTCGGATCTCGACCTCGACCCGCCGGGTGCGGCTGGAGGCGGAGGGGATCGACTGCGCGATCCGCTGCGGCGAGGGCGGCTGGGAGGGTGTCGACGCCGCGCTCCTGTTCCCGCAGCTTTTGGCGCCGCTCTGCCATCCGGCCTATGTCGAGCGCTTCGGCTCCCCCGCCTCGGCGGAGGATCTGGCCGCCCGGAGCCTCGTCGCGATCCGCGACCGGCAGTCGGAGTGGGACGAGTGGTTCGCCGCCTTCGCGCCCACTGCCCCTGCCCCTGCGGCCGCCCATCTCGTCGACGGCCGCGAGCTGGCGCTTGCGGCAGTCCGCTCCGGGCTCGGCGTTGGGCTGCTCGACGTTTCGGTCCTGGACCGCGAGGTTCGCAGGGGGGATCTCGTGCGGCTTCTGCCGAACGCGCTCGACACCGGCTGGAGCCACTTCCTGCTGACGCCCTCCGGGTCGATCCCGAGCCCCGCCTGCCGCCGCTTCGGCGACTGGATCATGGCAGCGGCGGCCGCCTGAGCCTCAGCCCTTCGGGCGCGAGTCCCAATTGGCCGAGCTCTCCCGAGGCTCCGGCGCCTGCCCGAGGGGGGAGAGGACGCACAAGGCTTCCCATCTCGCCGGATCGGCCTCGACCTCGGCGAAGGTGACCCGCTGGGCGCGATCGGCCGTGCAGGGGATCTTCTTGTCGGCCTCGGCCGCGTCGCTCAGCTTCGGCACCTCGCCCACGTAGAGCCACGGAAGCGGCGATCCCGGGCGGTAGGGTTTGGGATAGAGGGTGCGCAGGGCGTCGAGCGCGGCGAGGTGGTAGATGCTGCCGTGATGCTCGCTGTGGCGGCGATCGACCAAGGTCCACTTCAGAGCTCCGGCGGCCGGGGTGCGAAGCGCGGCGAGGAGCTTGTCCAGGCCGCGCCGCATCGTCCCGCCCTCGTTGGCCATGGTGAGGTAGAGCCGCCTGTCGGAATAATCC
>JASLBD010000226.1 GCA_030146745.1 Allosphingosinicella sp.
CGCCCGACATCTCGACAAGGCGGCTGAGAGAGCGCGTCCCGGCCTCGCCCGGATCACCGCCTGGGCGGGCGTGATCGCCGCCGCGCTCGTCGTCCAGGGCGGTTCCGCCCGTCTCGGCCGCGGCGAGGCGGGGCTGTCGAGGGCGCTCGCCGCCTCGCTTCACGACGACGGCGGCCTCGTCAGCCGCTCTCCGCAAGAGCAGCTCATGCTGGTCGAGCTGCTCGCCCAGTTGCGCGCCGTCTATTATTCGGGCGGCCGCGAGATGCCCGAGGCCGTGGCCGACGCTTTGTCCGGCGCGGTGGGTGCCCTGCTGGGCATCGCGCTCGGCGACGAGGCGCTGTCGAGCTGGCAGGGTGGGAACAGGGTTTCCAAACGCCGGCTCGCGGCCGCCGTCGAGGGCAGCGGGATCCGCTCCCGTCCGCTCCGCCAGCCGCGCGGCTGGGGCTATCAGCGGCTCGAGGCGAAGAGCACGATCGCCGTGTTCGACGCGGCGCCGCCGCCGCCGACCCGGGCCTTCGCCGGCGGCTGCGCCTCGACCCTCGCCTTCGAGCTGTCGGAAGGGGCGAACCGGCTCGTCGTCAATTGCGGCGGCCCGGGCCCCGCGGCCGGAGCCTTGCCGGCCGAGCTGGTCCACGCGCTGAGGAGCAGCGCCGCCCATTCCACCCTCACGCTGGGCGACCGCAACTCGACCGCAGTCCATGACGACGGAAGCCTCGGCAAGGGCGTCGCGCAGGTCGAGCTTGTCCGCGACGAAACGGCCGGCGTTGTCATGGTCGAGGCGAGCCATGACGGCTACGTCCGCCGCTTCGGCCTCGTCCATCAGCGCCAGCTCACCCTCGCCGCCGACGGGCGCGAATTGCGCGGCCAGGACCTTCTCACCCTCCAGGGCCGCCGCCGGCGGACCGAGCCCATCCCTTTTGCCGTCCGCTTCCATCTCCATCCAGACGTCGAGGCGGCGACCACGGCCGACGGCCAGGGCGCCCTGCTCAGGGTCCGCGGCCGCACCGTCTGGCAGTTCCGCTGCCGCGGCGGCCGGCTCGCCATCGAGGACAGCCTCTGGATCGACGGCGACGCCCAGCTTCGCGAGACGTCGCAACTGGTCGTCGGCGGAGAGAGCCCGTCCGACGGCACCGCCATCGCCTGGATCTTCCGGCGGGCGGGGTAGAGGCCCCGGCGCGCGCCGTCTTTCGTCATGCCGGACTTGATCCGAAAATCGTCACCCCGGACTTGATCCGGGGTCCACGTTCTTCGAGGGAGCGCTATCGAAGCGGGAAGGTGGATGCCGGATCAGGTCCGGCATGACGATGTCCGGAATCGAGGAGGCACACTTGCAGGACGAAGTTAAGATCAGCCGGGCGTTGCTTTCGGTGTCGGACAAGACCGGCCTCGTCGATCTCGCCCGCGCGCTGGCCGCCCGCGGCGTAGAGCTCATCTCCACGGGCGGCACCGCCCGGGCGCTGCGCGAGGCGGGGCTGGAGGTGAAGGACGTGTCCGATGTCACCGCCTTCCCCGAGATGATGGACGGGCGGGTCAAGACCCTGCACCCCAAGGTCCATGGCGGGCTCCTCGCCGTTCGCGACGATCCGGATCACGCCGCGGCGATGGCGGAGCACGACATCGGGGCGATCGACCTGGTCGTCGTCAACCTCTACCCGTTCGCCGGGACCGTGGCCCGAGGCGCGGCACGCGACGAGATCATCGAGAATATCGACATAGGCGGCCCCTCGATGGTGCGCTCGGCGGCCAAGAACCATCGCTTCGTGGCGATCTGCGTCGACCCCGCCGACTATCCTCAACTTCTGAACGCTTTCGAGGCGGATGACGGCACGACGTCACTGGAGTTCCGCAAATATCTGGCGGCCAAGGCCTTTGCGGCGACGGCCGCCTACGATTCCGCGATCGCCCAGTGGTTCGCCTTCACCGATCAGGGCGGGATTTTCCCCGAAACCCTGCCCCTCGCCCTGAAGCGTGGGGACGAGCTGCGCTACGGCGAGAACCCCCACCAGAAGGCGGCGCTCTATCTGCCGGCGGGGCCCCACGGCCGCGGCATCGCGCAAGCCGGGCAGGTGCAGGGCAAGGCGCTCAGCTACAACAATTTCAACGATGCCGACGCGGCGCTCGAGCTGGCCTGCGAATTCCGCGACGGCGGCCCGGCCTGCGTCATCGTCAAGCACGCCAATCCCTGCGGCGTCGCGACCGGAGCGAGCCTCGCCGAGGCCTATGAGGCCGCCTTCGCCTGCGACACCGTCTCCGCCTTCGGAGGGATCATCGCGGTCAACCGGCCGATCGACGAATCGGCGGCCGAGGCGATGACCCGGATCTTCACCGAGGTGGTGATCGCCCCCGATGCCGACGAGGCGGCCCGGGCGATCTTCGCCCGAAAGAAGAACCTTCGGCTCCTCCTCACCGGCGAGCTTCCGGATCCGGCCCGGCCGGGGCTGATCTTGAAGTCGATCGCCGGAGGCTATCTGCTCCAGTCGCGCGACAACGGCTCGGTGGGGCGCGATCAGCTCAGGGTCGTCACCCGGCGGCAGCCGACGGAGCGGGAGCTCGCCGACTGCCTGTTCGCCTGGACCGTGGCCAAGCACGTCAAGTCCAATGCCATCGTCTATGCGAAGGACGGCGCCACAGCCGGCATCGGCGCGGGGCAGATGAACCGGCTCGAATCGGCTCGGATCGCCGCCTGGAAGGCGCGCGACGCTGCCGAAAAAGCCGGCTGGCCCGAGGCCAGGACCATGGGATCCGCCGTCGCCTCCGACGCCTTCTTCCCGTTCGCCGACGGCCTCCTCGCCGCCGTCGAAGCGGGCGCGACGGCGGTGATCCAGCCCGGCGGCTCGATCCGCGACGACGAGGTGATCGCGGCCGCGGACGAGGCCGGCCTCGCCATGGTCTTCACCGGCATGCGCCACTTCCGGCATTGAAGCCTGCCCGCCGCCCGTTCGTCCCGAGCTTGTCGAAGGGCTTCCTTCCCGCTGCCGCCTCCCGGGAGGAGGGGCTTCGACAGACTCAGCCCGAACGGGAGTGAGGGCCGTGTCGATCCGGAACAATGGGCTCGGCTCCGGGCGGCGGCGGGAGCTCGGGCGCTTCGTCCTTCTTCATCCGGAACAGCACCCGGTCGTCATGGGTGAAGCCCTTCAGCCAGACGACGGTCCCGAACGTTGCGAGGACGGCCGGAATTCCGAACGCCAGCTCCACCCATTGCAGGGACGAGGGCAATGCGGTGAAGAAATAGCCGACCACGACCGCCGCCGCGGCCGCCCAGACGAGCGGCCAGCGCCAGCCCTGGACCGGGGCGTCGAGCAGCCGGCCGAGGAGCCTCGCCTTGAGGACCGAGGCGAGGCCCAGCGCCATCGCCAGGGCCAAGGCGGCGCCGGCCGCCTGCCAGCCTTCCGGCCAGCCCATCGCCCGCATTCCGAGGATGAAGCCGACGGTCAGGGCGGCCTGCACGGCGATCATCAGCAAGGAGATCATCAGATTGCGGTGCCGAGCGACATAGACCAAAGCCCCTTCGGAAACCGCCGCCGTCGCCGCGACGACCTCGGCCGCGAGCAGGAAGGCGAGGGCGCCGGTGCCGGCGACGAATTCCGTCCCGACCAGGCCCATGACCGCCTCGCCGGGGATGCCGAGGGCGAGCGCGATCCCGGCCTGGGCGGCGATGATCCAGAAGCCGACCTGCCGCACCTGCTTGGCCACGGCCTTGCGGTCCCCTTCGGCGAGCTTCTGGGTGATGACCGGGGCGAGGATCGGGTCGAAGCTCGTCTTCAGCTTCTGCGGAAGCGAGGCGACCTGCTGGCCGACGTAATAGACCCCCACCCAATAAGGCGCGACGAACAGGCCGAGGATGGCGATGTCGAGGCGGCGCGAGCCCCATTCGATGGCGTCGGCGGCGGCGAGCGGGATGTTCAGACGGGCGACGTAGAGGAGCTTGGCCGGGTTCGGCTTCCAGTTCTGGGGCAGCCCGTAGGTGCGGTAGAGCGGCCACAGCGAGGCCACCAGCCCCGCCGTCACCGAGATGACGTAGGCGATGATCAGTCCGTCGCGGGATCGGGTGCCGTCTTCCGCCGCCGGGAAGATCAGGACGCATACGCCCGCGGCGATGCTGATCGTCCACGGCTCGACGATGGCCCGGGCGCGCACCGTCGCTCCGATGTCGTGGCGATAGGCCAATGCGGCAAGCGCGATGTCG
>JASLBD010000231.1 GCA_030146745.1 Allosphingosinicella sp.
GCCCGAGCTTCGCGGAGCCAGGCTGGAAGAGCTGCAGCGTTTCGACGAAGCCGCGCTGGCCTACGATTCCGCTTTGGCGCTGAACCCCGACAATCAGGCGGCGGCGGACGGCCGCGCCCGGATCGCGCTTCACCGGAAGGAGCCGGACGCCGTCGCCCATTGCCGGCGTTCCCTGGCCTCGCGCGCCGACGATCCGGAGCTTCAGCTGCAGATGATCCTGACGGTCGCGGTCGAGCTTGGCGAGGACGCCATCCCGCTGCTCCACGATTTCGTGCGGAGCCACCCGGGGGCGACGAAGGCCCATGAGCGGCTGGCGGAAATGCGGGCCGAGGCCGGCGAGGGAGAAGCCTTCGCCGATGCCTATGAGGCGGCGC
Source organism: Allosphingosinicella sp. (assembly GCA_030146745.1). The sequence continues at coordinate 375 of JASLBD010000231.1, forward strand.
TTGGGCAGCGTCCGCGGGACAAGGCGCTCCGGCTTTCTCATGCCGCGTGCCTGTACCGGGCGGGGCGTCTGGAGCAGGCGCTGGCCTCGATCGATTCGGCGCGGGCAATGCTCGGCGACGACCTCGACCTCCTTCTCCTGGAAACCTTCGTCGCGAACCATTCGGGCCTTACCGACCGCGCCGGAGCGCTTCTCGACCGACTCGGCCAGGGCCCGGCCGCTCAGCTCGCCCGAGGCCAGCATCGGCTCCAGACCGGACGGCCGGAAGAGGCGATGGGCTATATGGAGGCGGCGGTCCAGGCGAATCCCGGCAACCTCACGGCTTGGGCGCTGCTGGATGTCGCCTGGCGACTTACCGGCGACCCTCGCCATGACTGGCTGTCCGGGCAACCCGGCCTTTACAGCGAGTGCGACCTCGGCCTCGGCGCGGCCGAGCTGACCGGCCTCGCCGAAGTCCTGCGGAAGCTGCACAGCGCCCGCTCCCATCCTGTCGGTCAGTCGCTGCGGGGCGGAACCCAGACTCGCGGCAATCTGTTTTCGCGGCCGGAGCCGGAGATCGCCGCGCTCGCCGAAGCGCTTGGCGAGGCGGTGGGCCGCCACGTCGCAGACCTTCCTGCCGCCGACCCCCGGCATCCCCTGCTTCGCCACCGCAACTCGGCTCTGTCCTTCGGGGGCAGCTGGTCGGTCAGGCTCACCGACGGCGGCTTCCACGTCGCTCATATCCATTCCGGCGGAGTGATGAGCTCGGCCTGCTACATCAGCCTTCCGGAGCCACCGGGCGGGGCAGACGCGCAGGAGGGCTGGCTGGAGATCGGACGCCCCCCTCCGGAGCTTAACGTGGATCTCCCCCCGCTCTCGCTGGTGGAGCCTCGTCCGGGCAAGCTGGTTCTCTTTCCAAGCTACGTCTTCCACGGCACCCGCCCGTTCCGCGCCGGCGAGCGGCTGTCGGTCGCCTTCGACGTGGTCGCCGGGGGCTGAACCGCCCCGCGCTCTTCACTTATATGCGATCGCCGCGCTTACCGGCCGCCGAGCGGAAGGATCTCGCAGCGCATGAAGCCGGCTTCCAGGCACCAGCCGGTAAAATCGGCGCCGGTGAAGTCGAACGCGTCGCCGAACTCGATCACCGGACCATCGACAGGGCTTCGACACGCCGAGGCGGCGATGGTCGCTCCCGACAGTCAAGCCACGGCTTTTCCCCGCTTGCCCCAAGCCCCCGCCGAGCCTATATGCGCTTCACCTTCCTCGACATCGTCAGACGTTGAGGCTGGTCCCGGGGACGGGGCCGGCGGCGGAAGGTTTTTGGTTTTGCGCGGAGAGCGTGTGGCGGATCTCGACGAAGTGACCAGGCTGATCGAGCCGGCGGCGGAAGCCGAGGGGCTCAGCCTCGTGCGCGTCAAGATGATCGGCGGGACTTCGGACCCGACCTTGCAGGTGATGGCCGAGCGGCCGGACACCCGCCAGCTCACCCTGGAGGATTGCGCGCGGCTGTCGCGGCGATTGTCGGAGCTTCTCGACGAAGCCGAGGCCGCGGGACGCGATCCGATCCCGCACGCCTACCGGCTCGAGGTGAGCTCGCCGGGGATCGACCGGCCGCTGACCCGGATCAAGGACTATGACGACTGGAAGGGGCATGAGGCCAGGATCGTGCTCGCCGAGAAGCTCGAGGGCCGCAAGGTTTTCAGCGGCGAGCTATCCGGAACTGAAGGAGACACGGTGCTGGTCGACGTGCAGGGGCTCGGGCCCACCGGCCTGCCGTTCGCGGCCATCCAGTCGGCCAAGCTCGTGATGACCGACAGGCTGATCAAGGCGACCGCCCCGCTCAGCGCGGAGGGCGCCGACGAAATCGAACCGATAGAAGAAACAGAGGAAGACTGAACATGGCCACCACCGCCCCGGGCGCTCCCGGCGCCGTTTCCGCCAACAAGGCCGAGTTGCTCGCCATCGCCGACGCGGTCGCGCGCGAGAAGCTGATCGACAAGGCGATCGTCATCGAGGCGATGGAGGACGCGATCCAGCGCGCCGCCCGCGCCCGCTACGGCGCCGAGAACGACATCCGCGCCAAGCTCGACGCGACGTCGGGCGACCTTCGCCTGTGGCGGGTGGTCGAGGTGGTCGAGGCGGTCGACGATTATTTCAAGCAGGTTAGCCTCGATGACGCCCAGAAGCTTCAGCCCGGAGCGGTGGTCGGCGACTATATCGTCGATCCGCTGCCGCCGATCGAGTTTGGCCGAATCGCCGCCCAGGCCGCCAAGCAGGTCATCTTCCAGAAGGTCCGCGACGCCGAGCGCGAGCGCCAATATGAGGAATTCAAGGAGCGCGCCGGCGAGATCATCACCGGAGTCGTGAAAAGGGTCGAGTTCGGCCACGTCGTCGTCGATCTGGGCCGGGCCGAGGGGGTCATCCGCCGCGACCAGCAGATCCCGCGCGAGGTCGTCCGGGTCGGCGACCGGGTGCGCTCGCTGATCCTTTCCGTGCGCCGCGAGAACCGGGGCCCGCAGATATTCCTCAGCCGCGCCCATCCGGATTTCATGAAGAAGCTGTTCGCGCAGGAAGTCCCCGAAATCTACGACGGCATCATCGAGATCAAGGCGGCGGCCCGCGATCCGGGCAGCCGGGCCAAGATCGGAGTGATCAGCTACGACAGCTCGATCGACCCGGTCGGCGCCTGCGTCGGAATGAAGGGCTCGCGAGTCCAGGCCGTCGTCCAGGAGCTTCAGGGCGAGAAGATCGACATCATCCCCTGGTCCGAGGACCTCGCCACCTTCGTCGTCAACGGCCTCCAGCCGGCGACGGTCAGCCGGGTCGTCATCGACGAGGAGGAAGGCCGGATCGAGGTGGTGGTCCCCGACGACCAGCTCAGCCTCGCCATCGGCCGCCGCGGCCAGAACGTGAGGCTCGCCTCGCAGCTGACCGGCTCGGCGATCGACATCATGACCGAGGCCGACGCCAGCGAGAAGCGCCAGCGCGAGTTCGTCGAGCGCTCGGAGCTGTTCCAGAAGGAGCTCGAC
>JASLBD010000277.1 GCA_030146745.1 Allosphingosinicella sp.
GCCGCCGGAAAGCTGGCTCGGCCGGTGCTTGGCGCGGTGGGCGACTCCGACCTTGTCCATCACCGCCTCGACCCGCGAGCGCCGTTCGGACGCGGCGACGTCGTGATAGAGCAAGGCGAGCTCGATATTCTCGCGGACGGAGAGCTCGTCGACCAGATTGAAGCTCTGGAAGATGAAGCCGATATTCTGCTTGCGCACGTTGGCGAGCTTGGCTTCGGGAAGCCCCGCCACCTCCAGCCCGTCGAAGACGTAGGAGCCGCTGGTCGGCGAATCGAGCATTCCGATCACGTTGAGCAGGGTCGACTTGCCGCAGCCCGAGGGGCCCATGATCGCGACGAACTCGCCGTCGGCTATGTCGAGGTCGATCCGGTCGAGCGCCGTCGTCTCGACCGTGTCGGTGCGGTAGACCCGCGACAGTTCACGCATGGTCAGCATAGATTGAACTCCTTCGTCAGGTCGGGCCTTTGTTGCCGCATGATCCGGCCGGAAAACCGGGGCCCACTTTTCCGGATCATGCTTCGAGGTCGAGCCGGTCCTTGTCGGCGAATCCGGTATAGGGTGAGGTGATCACGCGCTCGCCGGGCTCCAGCCCCTCGAGCACTTCGATATAGTCGGCGTTGCGGCGGCCGAGGCGGACGTTGCGCTTCACCGCGCCGTCGCCGTCGGGCTCGACCACGAATACCCAGGCGCCGCCGGTCTCGTTGTAGAAGGCGCCGTTGGGAATGAGCAGGGCCGGGGCCGGATCGCCGAGCGTCAGCTTGGTCTGGAGCGTCTGGCCGCGGTTGAGCGCGGGCGGCTCGGCGCCGACGAAGTGGAGGTCCGCCTCGAATACGCCGTTCTTGACCTGCGGATAGATCTTGGCGACCTTGGCCCGATAGGTCTTGCCGCCGGACTCGACCGTCGCGGTCTGCCCGGGCTGGACCCGGCCGAGATAATATTCGTCGACCGAGGCGACCAGCTTGTTGCGGCCGGCGCTGTCGACCTGGCCGAGCCTCTCGCCGCGGTTCAGCGACTGGCCGACCTGGATCGAGAAGGCGGTGAGCTGGCCGGCGACGGGCGCGCGCAGGTTCAAGGCGTCGAGCGTCGAGCGGGCGATGTCGAGGCTTCCGCTCAGCGAGGCGTTGGAGGCGCGAAGCTGGGCGAGCTGGCTCGATTGCAGCCTCTGGTTGACCGCCCGCGCGCGCTTCAGGACTTCGGCGCGGCGCCGGGCGGAGAGATATTCGTCGCGGCTGTCGTTGAACACCTTCGCCGGCACGTAGCCCTTTTCCATCAGCGGCTTCTGCATCTCATACTGGCGCCTGGCCTTGTCGGCGGCGAGCTGGGCGTCGATGACGGCGCGCTCGTCGCCGATGCTGGTCTGGGCGAGCGCCAGCTCCTGGCTGCGCATCGAGTTGACCTCGCGCGACACGTCCGACTGGCGGGCGAGCAGGTTGAGCGCGAGGTCCGAATTGGACAGGATCGCGAGCAGCTGGCCCTGCTGGACCATCGCCCCGTCCTCGACCAGGATCTTCTCGACCCGGCCACCCTCGACCGCGTCGAGATAGACGGTGACCAGGGGCTCGACCCGCGCCCTCAAGGGCAGGAAATCGTCGAACGTGCCCTTGCTGACCGCCGACACCGTCAGCCGCTCGGCCGCCACCGTCTGGCTCCCCGCGCTCGGCGCGAACCACCAGAACAGCAAGGCGAAGATCAGCAGGGCGGCCGCTCCGAGGGCGATCTTCATGCGCTGCGACAGGCCGGTGGACGCCACCACCTTGTCCATGCCGGTGCCGCTTTCCGCCCGTGCCTCGCCGTCCGTGGATTTGATCCTGATCACGCTCATCCCACCCTCATGCCCGTCCACTCAGCAACCATCGTGCCACGAGCCGGGCGGCCGCGCAGCCGCTCTTCCAGGCCCGCGCGCCCGGCGAACGTCCGATTCCGGACACAGGCCTGTACGCGGGCGGACAAGGTCACAGCAGGATGCTCGCGCAGCCCATCGCGAGATGGGCGCTGCCGTCGTCGCAGGTGGCGGCGGCGAGCCCGCTCGTGGCCGCACGCACGGTTGCGACGCTCACCGGCTCCAGCGCCGCCATCGGCAGCAGCAACGCCACCCCGATCCACAGCAGGCCGCTCAGCCAGGTTTCCAGATTGCGCATCTTCATTCTCCCCGGGCCCCCGGCCCTTGTGGCCGATCCGTGCAGCATAAGCCGTGCCAAGCGGCGGAAAGCCCGGATTTTCGCGATTGTCCGCCGGCGGGCCGTCGGGCCTTCGTCCGCTTCCGAACGCCCGCCCGTCCGGCCGCGGACTCCGCCTGTCCGCTCCCGGACGGTGCTGGCACGATTATTGTTTGTCCGTAACCGGACAGGCTTGTAGGAGAACAACGTGGCTGGGGAGGGGAAGCCGTTCTGGCGGTGCATCGTCATCGACGACGATCAGGACATATTATTGTCCGCCCGCCTCCTGCTCCGCGATCTTTTCGAGGAGGTGGCCACCTTCCAGGCCCCCGAGGACGCGATGGCGGCGATCGAAGGCGACGGCGCCGACGTCGTCCTGCTCGACGCCAATTTCGGCCGCGGCGCGACCAACGCCGCCGAGGGGTTCCATTGGCTTGGCGAGATATTGGCGAAGGACCCGCAGGCGGTCGTGGTGATGATCACCGCCCACGGCGGGGTCAACATCGCGGTCGAGGCGATGAAGCGCGGCGCCACCGACTTCGTCTCCAAGCCCTGGTCGAACGAAAGGCTGCTCGCCACCGTGCGCACCGCAGCGTCCCTCAAGACCTCGCGCCAGGCCGCGGTCACCGAGCGCAAGCGCGCCGTCGCCATCTCCGCTCCGGCGGCCGGCGGCGAGACCCCCCTGCTCGGCCAGTCGGCGCCGATGCGCCGGATCTACTCGTTGATCGAGCGCGCCGGCCCGACCGAGGCCAACGTCCTGATCCTCGGCGAGAACGGCACCGGCAAGGAGCTGGTGGCGCGCGAGCTGCACTGCAAGTCGCGCCGCTCCGGCAACGTCTTCGTCTCCGTGGATCTGGGGGCGGTCGCCGAGAATCTGTTCGAATCCGAGCTGTTCGGCCACGTCAAGGGCGCCTTCACCGACGCCCGCGGCGACCGCGTCGGACGGCTCCAGGCGGCGGACGGCGGCACGCTCTTCCTCGACGAGGTCGGCAACCTCCCGCTCCACCTCCAGCCCAAGCTTCTGACCGCGCTCGAGCAGCGCCAGGTCACTCCGGTCGGGGCCAACAAGCCGGTGTCGATCGACGTCCGG
>JASLBD010000317.1 GCA_030146745.1 Allosphingosinicella sp.
CAGGCTCGACGAGGTGGCCGGCACGATCTGCGGCGACGACACCTTGTTCGTTGCCCTCAGGGACGGAATCGACGCGGGCTTCATGGCCAGCCGCTTCCGCAAGCTTTCACAGGAACCCTCATGAACCTCCCCGCCCCCAGGAAGGTCGTGCTCGCTTATTCGGGCGGGCTCGACACCTCGATCATCCTCAAATGGCTGCAGACGGAATATCGGGCCGAGGTCGTCACCTTCACCGCCGATCTCGGCCAGGGCGAGGAGGTCGAGCCGGCGCGGGCCAAGGCGGAGCTGCTCGGGATCCGGCCCGAGAACATCTTCATCGAGGACCTGCGGGAGGAGTTCGTCCGCGACTATGTCTTCCCGATGTTCCGGGCCAACACGCTCTACGAGGGCCAGTATCTGCTCGGCACGTCGATCGCCCGGCCGCTGATCGCCAAGAGACAGATCGAGATCGCGCGGGCGGTCGGCGCCGACGCCGTCTGCCACGGCGCCACCGGCAAGGGCAACGACCAGGTCCGCTTCGAGCTCGGCTATTATGCCCTCGAGCCCGACATCCGTGTCATCGCGCCGTGGCGCGAATGGGACTATGCCAGCCGCGAGCAATTGATCGACTTCGCCGAGAAGCACCAGATCCCGATCTCGAAGGACAAACGCGGCGAATCCCCCTTTTCGATCGACGCCAACCTCCTCCACTCCTCGTCCGAGGGGAAGGTGCTCGAGGATCCCGCGGTCGAGGCGCCCGAATATGTCCACCAGCGCACGATCTCGCCCGAGGCGGCGCCGGACAAGGCGAGCGTGATCGAGATCGGCTTCGAGGCCGGCGATCCCGTCTCGATCGACGGCGAGGCTCTGTCCCCCGCCGAGCTGCTCACGCGCCTCAACCAGCTGGGCCACGACAACGGCATCGGCCGGCTCGACCTGGTCGAGAACCGCTATGTCGGAATGAAATCGCGCGGTGTCTACGAGACCCCGGGCGGCACCATCCTGCTCGCCGCCCATCGCGGCATCGAATCGATCACGCTCGACGGCGCCGCAGCGCATCTCAAGGACGAGATCATGCCGCGCTACGCCAGCCTCATCTACAACGGCTTCTGGTTCTCGCCCGAGCGCGAGATGCTTCAGGCGCTGATCGACAAGAGCCAGGAGCATGTCGGCGGCACGGTGCGGGTCAAGCTCTACAAGGGCAATGCGACGGTGATCGGCCGCGAGAGCCCGCTCGCCCTCTACGACCAGGACCTCGTCACCTTCGAGGAGGGCTCGTCGAGCTACAGCCAGCGCGACGCGGCCGGCTTCATCCGCCTCAACGCGCTGAGGCTGAGGATCGCGGCGAACAGGGCCCGGAAGGCGGAGCGCTAGCACGTCTCGACGGAAGCAAAGTTCACGAAGTTCATCGAGTCAGGCGCCTTTTCCGTGAACTTCGCGGCGGCCTCGACCCCTCGACTTCCGCCACCTCGTTCACACTGTCAAAGAGCCTGTGGGAACATAGCACGAACACGCTTTCCTGGCAAGGAAAGCGATCGCCCGGTTTACCCTCGAAGTGAGGGTGCTCCGATACGCGGATATTGACTTCGCCCGGTGCCGGTGGGATTTTGTCGGCGTGGGGGCGTGGCCACAGGCCGCGCCGAAAGGAATCGGCGAAATCACAAGCCAGCGCGGTCTGGGCGGAGACGCCCAGGCCCTCCGCTCGGCGAGCGAAGGAGCGTCCAATGATCACCGCCTTGAACATGACCGTCCCGCTGAAGCAGGACCCGGAATCGCAGGCCCGGCTTCAGAAGCTGAAGGAGCTGTTCGCCGATCACATCCAGCCCGAGATCGACCGGGCCCTGCGCAAATCGAAGATGGTTCATTTCGCCCGGGTGCTCGTCATCCACGACAGGTTCCTGCAGGTGATCACCGAGTTCGACGGGGACCCCGAGGAATATACGGAGTTCTTCCGGCGCGAGCTGCCGCACGTCTTCAAGCCGATCTTCGAGCTGGCTGAAGGCGCTCCGCCGTGGGACGAGCTGAACGATCAGGACAGCTTCTTCGAGGCCTCCAAGCATCTCAACGTCAAGGCGCTCGGCCGGTCCGAGGACGGTCGCGAGGAGCAGGGCTGGCTGTTCAGCTATTTCCCCAAGACGGTGCGCGAGATCGAGGAGGCGCTGACGGGAAGCGACGGCGGCGGGAAACCGGCTGTCGATGACGCTCCGACCGGGGGCGCTCCGGCGGCGCCGGCCGGCGGAGCCCATGCAGCGGCGCTCCACGCCGCCGCGGCCGCGCTCACCGCCGCAGCCGCCGCCTTGACCGCGGCCGCCGGGGGCACGGGGTCGAACGGGTAAGCGTGACTTAAATTCCTCCCCGCGATTTCGCGGGGAGGGGGACCGGCTGAAAGCCGGTGGAGGGGTTCTTCGAGCGCTGGAAGAACCCCTCCACCATGCTTCGCATGGTCCCCCTCCCCTGCAAATGCAGGGGAGGAATTAAGAAGGAGAGCGGCGATGACGGTCGATACGGGCGATCTCCAGGGAATGGTGCTGGGCAATATCGCCGGCTACCGGCTGGTGCGGCATCTCATCTTCTCGGCGCCCGACGCTCAGACTCTCCGGCGTTTCGTGAACGAGATCCGGCCGCTCATCCTGTTCGGCACCAACAAGCCGACGGCGGCGCACGGCTGGGTCGCCAATATCAGCTTCGCGGCCGGGGCGATGGCTCAGCTGCTTCCGCCCGACATCTACGCCAAGCTCGAGACCACCTTCCGCTCGCCGCCCGACGCCGAGCGGATCGGCGACGTCGGCGCCAGCCACCCTTCGCGGTGGTGGGAAGGCCAGTTCCGCGGCGAGGAGGTGAGCTGCTTCGTCCACGTCCACGCGGTGGGCGATGCGCAGCTCGAGGCGGCCACCGCGGAGATCCTCGAGGAGGCGTCGGCGGCCGGCCTTTCCGAGAAGATCCCGCGCGCCTCGGGCGGACGGCTCGACGGGGCGTTCCTCGGCTTCGGCCCCGCGGGCAAGGGCGCCCGGATCCATTTCGGCTATGTCGACGGTCTGTCCAGCAGCAAGATCGCCTGGGAGGGCGCGCCGAGCCCCGAGCGGCCGGTAGACTATCGATCGGTCGTCGTCGGTTATTATGACGACCGCTTCCCCTGCGCCCCGGCGCGCGATCCGGCAGCGACGATCCTTCGCGATTCCTCCTATCTGGTCTTCCGCTGGATTTACCAGGACGTCGCCACCTTCGAGCGCTTCCTGACCGCCAAGGCCCCGTCGCTCTTCCCCAGGCTTGCGCCCGCCGAGGCGCGCGAGCTCCTCGCCGCCAAGATGATGGGCCGCTGGCGCGACGGCACCCCCTTGTGCCTCTCGCCCGACGCCCCTGCGCCTGACCGCTGCGACGAGAGCTTCGCCTTCGCCGAGGACATGCAGGGCATCGCCTGCCCGGTCTCGTCGCATGTCCGGGTGATGAACCCGCGCGACCAGGAATTGTCGGGCATGGCCGTGACCACCGGCGTTCCGCAGATCATCCGGCGGGGGATGCCTTATGGGCCGGAGCTGGAAGGGGACAAGGACGACGGCCAGGACCGCGGCATCCTGGGCCTCTTCGTCTGCGCCTCGATCCGCGAGCAGTTCATGCGCCTCGCCGCCTGGGGCCAGCGCAACAATTTCAGCGACGCCTTCCCCGCCCACGGCCGCGACCAGGACGCGCTGATCGGCAACCGCTCGGTGCCGGGGGCGACGAAGGTATTCCGGATCCCGAAGGCCCCGGCCGGGGGCGGAGTCGTGACGGACCTGCCGGACTTCATTCGGACCAAGGCGACCCAGTATCTGCTGATGCCGAGCGGACAGACCTTGTCGAGGCTGGTGCCGCTCTGAAACCCTCTCCCGCTTTTTGCGGGAGAGGAGGGGCCCAAGCGAAGCTTGGGAGGTGAGGGTCTTTTCCGCAGAGTCGGCAAGACCCTCACCTCCCACCCGCCGCGCGGGTGGGCCCCTCCTCTCCCGTAAGGACGGGAGAGGGGTTTTAAGGCTCCAGCGCTTTCTTCGCCCGCTCGATCTGCTCCCTCACCCGCTCCGGCGCGGTGCCGCCATAGCTTGTTCGACTCGCGACCGAGGCGTCGATGGTGAGCACCCCATAAACCCGCTCGTCGATCCTAGGGTCGATCCCGCGCAGCGTCTCCAGCTCCACCTCCGCCAAACCGACGCCGCGTTCCTCGGCGGCGGCGACCGCCCGCCCGACGATATGGTGCGCCTCGCGGAACGGAACGCCGGCCTCGCGAACCAGCCAGTCGGCGAGGTCGGTGGCGGTGCTGAAGCCGGCCTCGGCCGCCGCGCGCATCCTTGCCTCGTCGAACCGCGTCGTCTCGACCATGCCGGCGAGCGCCTGGAGCGACAGGAGCAGGAGGTCGTGGGCTTCGAAGACCGGCGGCTTGTCGTCCTGCATGTCCTTCGAATAAGCGAGCGGCAGGCCCTTCATGGTCATGACGAGGGCGACCGCCGCGCCGGCGATCCGTCCGCTATGCCCGCGGACCAGCTCGGCGGCGTCGGGATTGCGCTTCTGCGGCATGATCGATGAGCCGGTGCTGAAGGCGTCGGGCAGGATGGCGAAGCCGAAGGGCTGGCTCGCCCAGAGGATCAGCTCCTCGGCGAGGCGGGAGAGATGGAGCGCGCATTGAGTCGCCGCCATCAGGTAATCGAGGGCGAAGTCGCGGTCCGAGACGGCGTCCAATGAATTGGCGCAGGGGCGGTCGAAGCCGAGAGCGGCGGCGGTGGCGTCGCGGTCGATGGGGAAGCCGGTGCCGGCGAGGGCGGCGGCGCCGAGCGGGCTCTCGTTGAGCCGCGCCCGGGCGTCGGCGAAGCGCCAGCGGTCGCGGCGCAGCATCTCGTAATAGGCCATGAGATGGTGGCCCAGGGTGACCGGCTGGGCCGACTGGAGGTGGGTGAAGCCGGGCATCACCGCCTCCGCATGCTCCTCCGCCCGGCCGACCAGAACCCGCTGGAAGGCGGCGAGCGCGGCATCGGTCTCGTCGACCGCATTGCGTATCCAGAGCCGGAAATCGGTCGCGACCTGGTCGTTGCGCGAGCGGGCGGTGTGGAGCCGCCCGGCGGACTCGCCGATCAGCTCGGCGAGCCGCGCCTCGACATGCATGTGGATGTCCTCGAGCGCGGGATCCTCGCGAACGCCGATCCGCGCATATTCGTCCTCGATCCGCTCCAGCCCCTCGGCGATTGCGGAGGCGTCGGCTTCCGGGATGATCCCCTGGGTCTCGAGCATCGCGACATGGGCGAGCGAGGCGGCGATGTCCTCGCGCCACAGCCTCTTGTCGAAGCCGATCGAGGCGTTGATCTCGCGCATCAGCGCCGCCGGCCCGCCGGCGAAGCGGCCGCCCCACATCAGGTTGCTGGGTTTGTCCTCGGCGACGGCGGGTCTCCTTCAGCACGGCGATAGGGCAAAGGGGGGTGGGGGCTCAACCCGCACCAATTCCTCCCCGAGATTCTCGGGGAGGGGAACCGAGCGCAGCGCGGTGGAGGGGTTCTTCGGAGTCAAAGGCCCCTCCGCCATGCTTCGCACGGTCCCCCTCCCCTGCAAATGCAGGGGAGGAATTTGCCGATCGATCCCTCTCCCGCTAATCGCCGCCCATGCGCCAAGCCACCGGCACCCTCCATTTCGACACGTCCCGCCAGGGCCTGCACGAGATCACCGCCGAGGTGACCCGATGGGTCGCCGCCCAGTCCATGCACGAAGGCCTGCTCACCCTCTTCTGCCGCCACACCTCCGCCTCGCTCATCATCCAGGAAAATGCCGCCCCCGAGGTGCGGACCGACATCGAGACCTGGATCGCCCGACTCGCCCCCGAAGATCCCTCCGCCTACGCGCATGACGACGAAGGCCCCGACGACATGCCCGCCCATCTCCGCACGATCCTGACCCAGGTCCAGCTCGCCATCCCGCTGACCGGCGGCCGGCTCGCGCTCGGCACCTGGCAGGGCATCTACCTGTTCGAGCACCGCCGGCGGCCGCACCGGCGAAGCCTCGCGCTCCACCTGATCGGCGAGTGACGAGGTGAGCCTCGAATCCGTCCGCGCCTGGCTCGCCGGGCACGCGCCCGATCTGCCGCTGATCGAGGTCGCGGAGAGCACGGCCACGGTCGAGACGGCGGCGCGGGCGCTGGGAGTGGAGCCGGGGCGGATCGCCAAGACGCTGGCGGTCAGGGCGGGGGAGATCGTATTCCTGCTCGTCGCGCGCGGCGATGCGCGGCTCGACAACAGCAAGTGCAAGGCAGGGCTCGGCGCACGCCCGCGGATGCTCGGGGCGGAGGAGACATTTGCGCTGACCGGCCACCCGGTCGGCGGAGTCTGCCCCTTCGGCCTGGCCACTGCGCTCCCCGTCTATTGCGACATCTCGCTCCGGGAATTCGACCTCGTCTATCCGGCGGCGGGATCGCTCAACAGCTCGGTCGAGGTGACTCCGCAGCGGCTGTTCGAGCTGGTCGGCGAGCGCTGGGTCGATTTGTGCCGGCTTCCGGAATGAGGGGCGTCATCCCGGCGAAGTCCGGGATGACGAGCTTGCGAAGCGCTCCTATGATCGGGCCATGAAGCGCCTTGTCCCAATCCTCCTCGCTCCGCTCCTGCTCGCCGCCTGCACGACCGACGGGGCCGGGCCGGCGGCGGCGGTTCCGGCGGCGGCCGAGGGCTGGCGATCGATCGCCACGGACCATGACCTCGAACGGGCTCGCAAGTGGCGGACGGCCTGGGTCCGGGCGCTGGCCAAGGCGCGGGCCAGCGGGCATTCGGCCGAGATCGCCAGGGAAGGGATCCTGCTCGAGCCCGACGCGGCGCTTAGGGGGGTGGCGCCTCCCGCGGGCGATTATCGCTGCCGGGTGCTGAAGGTCGGCGGGCAGGGTGAAGGGCTTCTCGACTATGTCGCCTACCCCTATTTCGACTGCCGCATCTCGGCCGGCGGCGGAGCGATGGACTTCGTCAAGCTTACCGGCTCGCAGCGGCCCGTCGGTCGGCTGTTTCCCGACGGCGACCGGCGCATGGTCTTCCTCGGCACGCTCCAGCTCGGCGACGAGCGGGGGACCCTGCGCTACGGCCACGATCGGCAACGCGACATGATCGGCCTTCTGGAGCGGATCGGCGAGCGCCGCTGGCGCCTGGCCTTCCCCTACCCCGCCTTCGAATCCACGCTCGACGTGATCGAGCTCGTCCCCAAGGAATGACCGGCATGAAACGCCTGCTGCTTCTCCCCCTGCTCGCTTTCTCCGCGCCGGCCGCCGCCGACCCGCTCGCCGACCAGGTGAAGCAGGACATGCCCTCGCTGATGGCTCTCTACCGCGAGCTCCACGCCAATCCCGAGCTGTCGATGCAGGAGGTGAAGACTTCCGCGAGGCTCGCCGCGGAGGCGAGGAAGCTTGGGTTCGAGGTGACGACGGGAGTCGGCAAGACCGGTGTCGTCGCGGTGATGAAGAACGGTCCGGGCCCGGTGCTCCTGATGCGCGCCGATATGGACGCACTGCCGGTGGCCGAGCAGACCGGCCTGCCCTTCGCAAGCAAGGTCAAGGCGACCAGCGTCTCCGGCACCGAGAGCGGGGTCATGCACGCCTGCGGCCACGACACCCACATGACCGGCTGGCTGGGCACCGCCCGGCGGATGGCGGCGACGAAGGGGCAATGGTCGGGAACCCTGGTGATGATCCTCCAGCCGGCCGAGGAGACCGGCGAGGGCGCCAAGGCGATGCTCGACGACGGCCTGTTCACCCGCTTCCCCAAGCCCACCCACGCCCTCGCCTGGCACGACAGCGCCTCGCTTCCGGCGGGGGTGATCGGGATCACCGTCGGCCCGGCCTTCGCCAATGTCGACAGCGTCGACATCGCGGTGAAGGGCGTCGGCGGTCACGGCGCGGTGCCCCAGAACACGCGCGACCCGATCGTTCTGGCCAGCCGGATCGTCGGCACCCTGCAGACCCTGGTCAGCCGCGAGCTCGACCCGCAGGACGCGGCGGTGGTGACGGTGGGCAGCTTCCAGGGCGGGACCAAGCACAACATCATCTCCGACCAGGCGACCCTGCTCCTGACGGTCCGAAGCTACAACGAGAAGACCCGCCGGGCCCTGCTCGACGGAATCCGGCGGATCGCCCGAGGGGAGGCGATCGCGGCCGGCGTGCCGGAGGACAAGATGCCGGTGGTGACGACAAGGGAAGGCGAGTTCACTCCGGCGGCGATCAACACGGAGAAGCTGAGCGCCGACACCGCCACGCTCTTCCGCCAGCGCTTCGGGGCGGATCGGGTGAGGGCGGTGCCGCCGCCGATGGTGGGTGAGGATTTCGGCCGCTACCACCTCGCCGACAAGAATATCGAGAGCCTGATCTTCTGG
>JASLBD010000372.1 GCA_030146745.1 Allosphingosinicella sp.
CGGGATCAAGGCCGCGATCCGGGCCGGGATCGACACGATCGAGCATGCCAGCCTGATCGATGCGGAAGGGATCCGCCTCGCCCGCGAACGCGGCACCTGGCTGGCGATGGACATCTTCAACACCGAATATACCCAGGCCGAAGGGGCGAGGAACGGAGTCCTGGAGGACAATCTCAGGAAGGACCGCGAGATCGCGCAGCTCCAGCGCGACAATTTCCGGGCCGCGCACCGCGCGGGCGTGAAGATGGTCTTCGCCACCGACGCCGGGGTGATGCCGCACGGGAGCGCCGGCGGCCAGTTCCGCTGGATGGTCCAGTACGGGATGACCCCGATGGAGGCCATCCAGTCCGCCACCCGCGACGCCGCTTTGGCGCTCGGGCGGGAGAAGGACGTCGGAGCGATCGCCGTTGGGCGGTTCGGGGACATGATCGCGGTGGACGGGGACCCGCTCGCCGACGTTCGTCAGCTCGAGGATGTCGACGTGGTGATCAAAAGCGGCAAAGTGGTGAAGGAGTGATTGCCTCCCCATGCTGGCGCATGGGGAGGCAGATGAGCCTCGACCGCCCGAAGATCGCCGCCGATTTCGCCGCAGCCGTGAACATGGAGGCCGATGAGCTCGAGGCGTGGCTGGAGACCGTTGAAAGCAGGAGCGTCGGCTTCAAACGCGACGGCGGCGAGTCGGTCGGTCATGCCTCCGGTCGGCGGATCGTCGGGCTGCTTCGGAACGGCCCGGCGGACGACGACGATTATCGCCACATGCGCAAGGTCGCCGGCTTCGTCCGCCGCCACCGGGCGCAGGAGCCCGCGAACATGGTCACCTCGCGCTGGCGCTACAGCCTCATGAACTGGGGGCACGATCCGCTGCGGGGAGACTAAGTAGCGGCAGCGTAACGACTATTTTTCGAGAATGCCGGAACGGGGGCCGCTGCCCGCGGGTTCGCGATGGACATTTACCGGAGACCGCCGCCATGTTCATGCACAACAAGAAGCTTCAATATACCGTCCGAGTCGCCGAGCCCAACCCGACGCTCGGCACCTTCATGCTGGAGCAGTTCGGCGGCCCCGACGGCGAGCTCGCAGCGGCGATGCGCTACTTCACCCAAGGCCTCGCCGAGGAAGATCCGGGCCGCAAGGACATGCTTCTCGACATCGCCACCGAGGAGCTGAGCCACCTGGAGATCATCGGTTCGATCGTCGCGATGCTGAACAAGGGCGCCAAGGGCAAGATGTCCGAAGGCACGATGAGCGAGGCCGAGCTCTACATGGACCTCGCCAAGTCCGGAGCGAGCACTCCGACGCAGCAGATCGTCTTCGGCGGCGGTCCCTCGCTGACCAATTCGGCCGGAATCCCCTTCAGCGGCGCCTATGTCGATTCGCGCGGCGAGCCCACCGTCGACCTTCGCTCGAACATCGCCGCCGAGGCTCGGGCCAAGATCGTCTACGAGCGGCTGATCAACATCACCGACGATCCCGGGATCAAGGACGCCCTCACCTTCCTGATGACCCGCGAGATCGCCCACCAGAAGTCGTTCGAGAAGGCGCTCTACGCGATCGAGGAGAATTTCCCCACCGGCAAGCTTCCGGGCCATCCGGATTATTCCAGCCTCTACGTCAACACCTCGCAAGGGGAGGGCGACCTCGAGGGCCCCTGGAACAGCGGACCCGAATGGGACCGGCTCGACGACGTCACCAGCGCGATTCCCCTCGGCGGCGGCGACGGCCTCGCCACGGTCGAAGGGCTGAGCAGCCGCGAGAAGAAGGATCTCAAGGCCACGGCTGTGCGCACCATCTCCGACCCGACCCGCAACCCGACGACGGGAACCGACCTCGGCGCCGGCCCGGGCGCGGGACGCACCAAGGACGTCGGCGCCGACTCGGAGTAAAGACTTGGGGGCGCGGCCGGCACCGTTCGCGCCCCCGGTCGTTCAATTCGACCGGACTTAGGCGAGAATGCCCTGATATATTCGATCGTCCTCACCGGCTTCCTCGGCAGCCTCGCCGCCGGTCTAGCGACCGTGCTTGGAGCCCTCCCCCTGTTCGGGACGGGCAAGCCGGGCGTGCGCCTGGAAAACGGCTTGATGGGATTCGCGGCGGGGGTGATGCTCGCCGCGTCCTTCTTTTCCCTCATCATTCCGGGCATCGCGCAGGCGCAGTCGACCGGCTTCGGCCACTCGGCCGCGGCGGCGATGGTCATCGCAGCGATGCTGGCCGGAGGCGCCTTCGTAAGCCTCATGAACCGCATGGTGCCTGCGCTCGACCGGATCGGGCTTTCCCCGAAGCAGGGCGTCGGCGCCGCGAAGCATCGCCGGATCTGGCTGTTCGTCGCCGCGATCACGCTCCACAATTTCCCCGAAGGCCTGGCGGTCGGAGTCAGCTTCGGCGCCGGCGACTTCAAGGCGGGATACGCCACCGCTTTGGGGATCGGCCTGCAGAACATACCCGAAGGCCTCACCGTCGCCGCCGCCTTGATGACGATCGGCTACGAACGCGGCCGGGCGATCCTCGCCGCGCTCGCATCGGGCCTGGTCGAGCCGGTCGGGGGCTTCGTCGGGGTCTCGACGGTGGTCGCAGTCGCGAGCCTTCTGCCCTGGGCGCTCGGCTTTGCCGCCGGTGCGATGATCTACGTCGTCTGCTCGGAAATCATCCCCCACGCCCACCGCGAGGACGAGGGCGGGATCGCGACCCCCGGCCTGATGCTCGGACTCGCCGCGATGATGTTCCTCGACATCAGCCTGGGGTGAGGAGGCCCCCGCTTTCGACATTCGGACCTGTCGCTCCAGTCCCACTCTCCCCGTGGGGGAGAGGGATGACAAATGCTCAAACCTGCTGAATGCGATACAGCTCAGCGACTGTCCCCGCATCCCACGGAACGCAAAGGCGCCCAGCGCGGTTCACCGCCTGACCATCCACGCGGAGGAGCGAGAGAGCGACATGAAGGGCTATTGCGACGACATCGAGAAGGCGACCGTGGACAACGAGGATTTCCGGCGCGTCCTCTACACCGGCAAGAACCTTCAGCTGGTGCTGATGACGCTTCCGCCGGGCTGCGACATCGGCGAGGAGGTGCACAAGGACCGCGACCAGTTCTTCCGGGTCGAGGAGGGGCGCGGCACCGTCTATATCGACGGAGCGCCGAACCGGGTGGAGGACGATTTCGCGGTGATCGTTCCCGCCGGAGCCCGCCACAACGTCGTCAACGACGGCGAGGCGCCGCTCCGGCTCTACACGCTCTACGGGCCGCCCGAGCAT
>JASLBD010000290.1 GCA_030146745.1 Allosphingosinicella sp.
CATCCTGCTCTCCGCGGTTCCGATCACCCTCGCGGACACTTTGCTCATCCTGCTTCCGGTGCTGATGTGGGTCTTCGCGACCCTGATCGGCTGGCTGATCCTGAACCGCCTTCTGCTTCGGCCGCTGGCGCGCATGGAGCGGGCGGTCGCCGCCTACCGGCCCGGCGACCGCGAGCTCGCCCTCCCCCAGGTCGCCACTCCGGCGCGCGAGATTCGCGAGCTTGGCGAGGCGTTCGACCGGGCGGTCCGGACCCTCGCCCATCACGAGGCCGAACTCGAAGCCGCGGTCGAGCGCCAGACCAAGCTGGTCCGCGAGGTCCATCATCGCGTGAAGAACAACCTTCAGGTCGTCGCCTCCTTGCTCAACATCCACTCGCGCGGCTCGCCGAACGAGGAAGTCGCCGCCGCTTACGCCTCGATCCAGCGCCGGGTCGACGCGCTCGCGGTCGTCCACCGCAACCATTTCGCCGAGCTCGAGGAGAATCGCGGAGTCGCGCTGAAGCCGCTCGTCTCCGAGCTGGCCGCGAACCTTCGCGCCACCGCGCCCGCCTCGGCGGTCGGAATGACCATTCGACTCGCCCTCGAGCCTTATTACGTCACCCAGGACGTCGCCGTCTCGGTCGCCTTCCTGATCACCGAGATCGCCGAATATGCGATGCTGTGCGGCGCCGGGGCGGTCAGCATCGCGCTGACCGGCGAGGGCGCCAAGGCGGGCACGGCCCAGTTCGTCATCGAATCGGACAGCCTTCGCCCGGGCGCGCCTTGCGACTCGATCCTGACCGAGCGGTTCGAGCGAATCGTCACCGGCCTTTCCCGCCAGCTCCGCTCGACCATCGACCGCGATCTCGAGGCAGGCCGCTACACTCTCGCCGTCGCGGTCGTGGACAAGGCGGACCGGTGACCGGACGTCATCCCGGCGACGGCCGGCACCTCGTGGAGACTGGCGGCGACGCATTCCCCAGCTGAGCTCCCGGCTGTCGCCGGGATGACGATCATTTGCTCCGATCGTCCCTGTTCTTCATGTCGTCGGAATAATCCGGCCTCGCCACATCCTCCCTTGCCGCCCGGGCGAGATCCTCGTTGTCCTGACCCGCCTCGACGGCGCTTTCGACATTGGGCTTCTCGTCCCGGTGCACTCCGTCGATGTCGCTGTGCGGGGTGGATTTCGGCGGCTTGGTCACGATCGGGGCTCCTCTTCGCCTCCCCAACCAGCCGGAGCGTGGGCCGGTTTCGAAAAATTTGCACGGTTGCGATTTTTTTGCGGATCGGGCGGAACCCCTCCGTCGCTACGCCGTTATGCAGTTCGGATAGTGACCTTTTGCCCCCCCGCTCTCGCTATCCACGACATGAGCCCGGACGCGCCAACCTCCCCCCCCCCGGTGGCGCCTCCGGGCTCAAATTTTTCCAGATCCCTCCGATAGCGTCATTCCGGCGAAAACCGGAACCGATGAACACGAACGCCTGACGAATATCCCGCGTTCATGCTCCTGGAGACCGCTCGACAAGGAATGACGGACCCGCGCCCGCGCGACCGCCCGCTGGATTCCCGGGCTGACGGGATGACGAGGCCGGAACAATCGTACCGCCCCCGGCATTTCCTTCCTACCTTGCGACGCCGGACGCGCGATGCGCCTGGCGAAGCATTCGAGGAGACCGAACATGCGTAAGCTTATCACCCTCGCCTTCGTCGCCACCGGCCTGACCCTCAGCGCCTGCAATACGGTTCGCGGTGCCGCGAACGACGTCGAATCGACGACCGACTGCGCCGACGGCCAGCCCGGCAACTGCTGAGCCCCGATTTTCGAAAAAGGCCGCCTCCGGGCGGCCTTTTTTTTTAAGCTGCGCTTTTTTCAGCCCCGCGGCGCCGCCACCAGCTCGACGATGGTGAGGCCAACCCCCGGTGCCGGCTCCGGCATGGCGAGCCGGTAGCGGAACTCGCCGATCCGCTCGACCAGCCCGGCGGCGTCGCGGGACGGGTTGTCGCCATAGGCTGGCGCAGTCCTGGTCCCGGTCGGCACGGCCCCGCCGAGGAAGACGAGCCGCTCGCCGCCCTTCACCTCCCACAGATAGCCGCCGAATCGCAGCCCGCGCAGCTCCGTAGCCAGGGTGAGCTGCCCCTCTTCGACTCCCACGTAGCAAAAGCCCGAGGCCGAGCTCACCCATCTTCGGCCGCCGGGCCGGATGTAGCGGCACCGGTAGCTTCCCGGCGCCGGCGCCGCCCGCGGAAGCCGGACGTCCGGAACCAGCAGCTCGCCTTCTCCGGCGATCCGGCGCGAAAGATTCGCGGCCCGGCCGGCGGAGAGCGCCTGCCGCCAACGGTCGGCGAGGCTGTCGAGGGCGGCCGCGTCGCGCTGCGAAGCGATGCTCCGCCAGGCCTCGGCCTCCTCGACCACAACCGCCGCGGCCGGCTTGTCGGACGACGGAGTCTGGCACGCGGCCGTCCCCGCCAGAGCGGCGAGACAATAAACAAGACGCAGCCGCGACATCGCGAAGACCCTCCCCAACAAATTTCAACGCCGCGCCTGCGAACCCGTCCGGCGGGGTGGCGTCAGCCCCTCCGCCGCGCCGAAGCGATCGGCACCACGCCCTCGCCGTCGGCCTCCATCAGCCACGGCGCCAGCTCCCACCCTTCCATCGCCCGGGCGATGAAAAAGCCCTGGGCATGGTCGCAGCCCAGTTCCTTGAGCAGCGCCAGGGTCTCGGCATCCTCGATCCCTTCCGCCGTCGCCTCGAGCCCGAGGCCGTGGGCGAGGTCGATCACCGCCTTGACGATCAGCCGCGACTCGCGCGAGCGCACGGCCTCGCCGACGAAGCATTGATCGACCTTCAGCTCGCTATACGGCAGCTGGCGGAGCTGGAGGAGTGAGGAATAACCCGTACCGAAATCGTCGAGCGCAAGGCTCATCCCCTTCAGCCGAAATCGGGTCAGCGTGTCGAGCAGGCGCACCAGATGCTGGGTCGCGCCTTCCGTCACCTCGATCGTCAGGCAATTGGCCGGCACCCCTTCGGTCTGGCAGAGCCGGTGCAGATAATCGGGAAAATAGACGTCGCGAAGGCTCAGCGCCGAGACGTTGAAGGCGATGTTGGTCCGAAGCCCCTGCTCGCTCCAGGTCACCCATTGCTTGAGCCCGCGCCGAAGCACCCAGTCGGTCAGCTCGTCGATCAGGCCGTAGCGCTCGGCGAGCGGAACGAAGGTCGACGGCTCGATCACGCCGAGCGTGCGGTGCGGCCACCGCGCCAGCGCCTCGACTCCGACCAGCCGGTTGTCGGCGACCCCCACCTTGGGCTGGTAGAGCAGGGACAATTCGTCCCGCTCGACCGCCAGCTGAAGCTCGGTGACGAGGTCCGCTTCAGAAACCGATGCAGCCGGCATCCTGCGCCTCCCGTCCCTGCATTGCGTCCATCAGCTGCTGGAGCCGCACCGGCTTCTGCAGCGGCCCCGTCATCCGAAGGCCGAGCGCGGTGCCCAGCCGCATCGCCGCCTCCAGCACCCGCTCGTCGAATCCGCTGATCGGAAGGACCAGAGCCCGGCACTTCTCCTCGGCGAGGAAGCGAAGGAGCTCGACCCCGTCGCTTCGCGGCAAGGCGAGGTCGAGGACGACCACGTCCGGGTCGCAGGCCAGATACTGGCTTCGGAAGCTCTCCGCGGTGACGGTGATGATCGCTTCGTAGCCGCATTCCTCGGCGGCGTGGGCGATGAACCGCGCCACCGACAGCTCGTCGTCGATCAGAAGCAGCCGCCGGCGCCCCCCGGGCTGCCTCGGCAGCGGACGGACCGCGGGCTCGGGGAGGAGCGGCTCAGTCATGGCGCGACCGCGGATCCATGCGCAGGCCCTCGACTCCGGACCGGTAGAAGCGGCGCTTCCACAGGCTGAATTCCTCGATGCTGAGCTCGTAACGCCCGAGCGCCTCGTCCAGCCTGAGCATCCCGCTCTGCACCGCCTCGACCACCTGCGCCTTGCGGCGGGCGACCCAGCGGCGCGTCCCGGCGGGCGGGAGGCCGGACTCGGCGACGGCAGGAATGCGGCGGGTATGGGCCCGGCGGCGAGAGGTGCGACTATCGGCCATGTCGGCCTCCTTTGCTTCGCCCCCCACTTGAGGCGACTCAACACCGGCAAAGGTTAAGAAAGTCCTAAGAGGCGGGGTTACGAAGGGTTAGCGAAGACCAGGCGTGGGGACGGTGCGACAATCCGTCGCCCCAGCGAAGGCTGGGGCCCCGTGGGGTGATGAACACCGCGCCTTTCACCCTCTGGGGTCCCCAGCCTTCGCTGGGACGACGACGTCAGGCCGGAGGCGCGATCGCCGCTTCCCTGGCCCGCTTGCGCTCGGTGAACCAGATTACGACCAGCGAGGCCTCGTAGAGGAGGATGAGCGGGATCGCGAGCATGAACTGGGAGATGATGTCGGGCGGGGTCGCGACCGCGGCGATGACGAAGGCGACGAGGATGGCGTAGCGCCGTCCGCGCTTCAGCTGGTCGCGGGTTACCAGCCCGGCGCGCTCAAGCAGAACCAGAAGGATCGGCAGCAGGAAGGATATCCCGAAGGCGAGGATGAAGTGCATGACGAAGGAGAGATATTCCCCCATCGCCGGCAACGCTTCCTGCTGGATGCCCGTTATCTGCCCCTGGTAGCCGAGGAAGAATTTGATCGCGAGCGGCATCACCACGTAATAAGCGAGCGCCCCGCCGCCGATGAACAGCACGGGGGTCGCGAGCAGGAATGGCAGGAACGCCCTTTTCTCCTTCGCATAGAGGCCCGGCGCGACGAACATCCAGAGCTGGGTGGCGATGATCGGGAAGGCGAGGAAGAAGGCGGCGAACAGCGCCACCCTCACCTCGGTGAAGAACGCCTCGTAGAGCTTGGTGTAGACCAGCCGCCCCTGACCCGTTCCGAAGCCCGCGATGAGCGGCTGGACGAGGAAGCCGAATATCTCGCCTGCATAGGCGAAGCTCACGCCGAAGGCGACGCCGAGCGCGACGAACGACCAGATCAGCCGCCGCCTGAGTTCGACCAGATGCTCCATCAGCGGAGCGCGGGTCTCGTCGATTTCGCTCATGGCAGCGGGCCCGCCGCTGCGGGAGGCGTCGTCGCCCCGCCGGGATCAGGCTCGGGGGCCACGTCGTCGGGAGGCGGAAGCTCCGCCGGCGCGGCCAGCGCCTCGGGATCGGCGAGCGGTTCGGCGAACGGATGCTCGGCGAGGATCCGGGAATTCTCCTCGCGCCACTTCTTCTCCATCTCCTCGAGCTCGGCCTCGCGCATCATCGTGTCTATGCCGGAGCGGAAATGGCGCGCCATGCCGCGGGCGCGGCCGACCCAGGTGCCGACGGTTCGCATCACCCGCGGCAGGTCCTTGGGCCCGATCACCACCAACGCGACGATGGCGATGACGAGCAGCTCGGTATAGCCGATGTCGAACATCAGGCGCGCCCCTCGCGCGAGATCCTAGGGCTCGCGGCGATCGCCGAGGTCTGCCTCGCGGCTGCGCTCGGCCGGAGGCGCGACGCTCGCCTCGTCGGTGAGCCGGCGGGGAGGCTCAGCCGTCCGCGCGGCCGCCGTCTCCTCATCCTCGCTCATGCCCTTCTTGAAGCTCTTCAGGCCCTTGGCGACGTCTCCCATCATCTCGGAGAAGCGGCCCTTGCCGAACAGCAGCAGGATGATCACTCCGACCACCAGCCAGTGCCAAATGCTCAACCCGCCCATGATGTGTCTCCAATGGCTACCTCGTCATCCCGGCGAAAGCCGGGACCTCGTGCCGACAAAGACACGGCCCTGCCCACCGGAGGCCCCGGCATTCGCCGGGGTGACGGGTGACACCTAGTCCTCCTCGGCCTCAGTTTCCATCCCTTCGAGCCCGAGCTGCTCCATCGCCGCGTCGATCGGGTCGAGCAGGCCCGCCGCCTTGAGATCGTCGAGACCCGGAAGGTCGCGGCGGCTCTCGAGCCCGAAATGGGCGAGGAAGGCGGGGGTGGTGGCGTAGATGAGCGGCCGGCCGGGCGCCTCTCGGCGTCCCGCCGGGCGTACCCAGCCCGCCTCCATCAGAACGTCCAAGGTGCCTTTCGAGATCTGGACACCCCTTATCGCTTCGATCTCGGCCCGGCTGACCGGCTCGTGATAGGCGACGATGGCCAGGGTCTCGACGGCGGCGCGCGACAGCTTGCGGGTCTCGTCGCGTTCGCGCCGGAGGATGAAGGCGAGGTCCGGAGCGGTCTGGAAATGCCAGCGCCTGCCCCGCTCGACCAGCTCGACCCCCCGTCCGTCATAATGGCGCGCCAGCTCGGCGAGGGCGGCGGCGACGTCCACCTCCGGCCCGACATGAGCGGCGATGTCGTCCGCCGTCATCGGCTCCTCGGCCGCGAACAGCACCGCCTCGACGGCGCGCAGGCTGTCGTCCATTCCGATCATGCCGCTCGGATGAAGAGGGGCTCGAACGCCCCTTTCTGATCGAGCTCGACCCGGCCCTTGCGAGCCAGCTCGAGCGCTGCGACGAAGCTTGAGGCGAGGGCGGACTTGCGGAACTCGCCGTCCTGCGTGTCGGGGAGGAAAGCCTCGATCCGCGTCCATTCGACCCTCGTCCCGAGCATCCGCTCGACCCGCGCCAGCGCCTCCTCCAGCGTCATCACCGGCCGCCGGGCGACGATGTGGAAGGCCGGCTCGCTTCGCGCCCTGACCGAGCCGTAGGCGGCGATCAGGTCGTAAAGCTCCGCCTGCCACAGCGAGCGGCGAACCACCCGAAGACCCTCCGGCGCCCCGCGCGGGAAGACGTCGCGGCCGAGCCTGTCGCGGCCGAGCAGCCGCGCCCCGGCCTGGCGCATCGCCGCCAGCCGCTGAAGCCTCAGCTGAAGCCGCATAGCCAGCTCCTCCGGGCTGGGATCGGCTTCCTGCTCGCGCGGCAGCAGAAGGCAGGATTTGAGGTAGGCGAGCCAGGCCGCCATGACGAGATAGTCGGCGGCGATCTCGAGCTTGAGCTTCTTGGCGTCGGCGATGAAGGCGAGATATTGCTCGACCAGGGCGAGGATCGAGATTTTCGCGAGGTCGACCTTCTGGTTGCGCGCCAAGGTCAGCAAAAGGTCGAGCGGCCCCTCCCAGCCGTCGAGGTCGAGCGTCAGCCGGTCCGCCTCCCGGACCGGCGCCGGCGAGTCGAACTCGTCGAAGGTTTCGTCTCCGCCCATGGCGGTGAGGTTAAGGGCTCGGGCGGCCGAAGCGAAGGGGAATCGGCCAATTCATGCACAGCATTTTTTGGCCCTTGCCGCGCCGCATTCGGATGATACAAAGTATCCATAATCATAATGTCAGGGAGAAGCCATGCGTACCCCTCTGCTGCTCGCCGCCGGGCTCGCCGCCCTCTCCCTGTTCGGCGCCGGACCCGCCTTCGCCCAGCCGGGCGACGACGCGACAGCCAAGACGACGCCGA
>JASLBD010000402.1 GCA_030146745.1 Allosphingosinicella sp.
GCACGGCGATGTCCGCCCTCAGCGGGCCGAAATTGGTGTAGAGCCGCCCGCCCACTCCGACTCCGAAGCGCATGTCGTTCAGCCGCGGGGTCTGGCTCTCATAGACCTGGCCGGCGTCGACGAAGCCGACGACGCCGTAATTGCCGAAGCGGTAGCGGGCCTCGACCGCGAACTCGACGAGGCTGCGCCCGCCGGTCGGAATGAAGAGGGTCGGATCGTCCTTCTCGTCCTCATCCGTCGGGTCGAAATCGGGATTGGCCACTTCGACCCGAGGCCCCAGCTCCTGGAAGCCGAAGCCTCGGACCGATCCTCCGCCGCCCGCATAGAGCCGCCGCGACGGCGCCAGCTCGTTGAGCTCGGCGCCGTAGATCGAGCCCACCCGGGCCCGGCCGGCGACGACGATATTCTCCTTCGCCGGATAATAGACGCTGCCGTCGAGGATGTTGCGGATATAGGGCTGGCTCGGGTCGCGGAGCGACGTCTCGGGATTGACGAAGGCCTTGAGGCGGAAGCCCTCGGTCGGGTCGAGAAGGCTGTTGGAGCGGTCGTAGCCGACCTGGCCGCTGATGCCGGCGAGGAAGAAGGCGTCGGCGATGGAGAGGCGCGGGAAGCCGGTCTGCGCCTCGTTGGTGGCGATCAGCTCGGCGCCCAGCGCGTAGGTCCAGACTTTCTGCCAGATCGGGGTCGATTCGCGGGCGACCTGCCCCTGAAGGCGGGCGGTATAGCCCTTGAAGGCCGGCAGATCGCGGCGGCCCGCCTCGGCCTGGATGAAGATGCTCCGGTCGCGCTTCCTCCAATTGTTGCGGCGGAAGCCGAGCCGCGCCGCCTGCTCCTGGGTGCCGATTATGGCCCCGGCCCGGAGCGCGCCCTCCGGCGGGAACAGGTTGCGATGCTCCCAGCTCGCCTCGGCGCGGAAGCCCTCGCCGGTGCTGTAGCCGACGGTGCCGGCGAGCGACCGCGCCGGCCCCGCATCCTGGCGGACGAGAATGTTCACATATTCGGTGCCGTCCTCCGCCATCTCCCCGGTCGCGACCGGTGCGGCGGAGACGGTGGTGAAGAGGTTGGTCGCGATCATCGCCTCGCGGAGATCGTCGACCTTGCGGCTGTCGTAGAGCTCGCCGCGCTTGAAGCGCGACAGCACTTCGACATGCCTGGCGCCGAAGGCGAGGTCGCCCTCGGTGGTGAAGCCGGCGAAGCGCGAGCGGTTTCCCGGTTTGACCGGCAAGGTGTAGTCGCCGCGGCGGGTCTCGGGGTCGAGCAGGATGTCGCGAAGTCCGACCTCGGCGAACGGATAGCCCTGCTGCGGCAGGCGCAGCCGGACATTGGCTTCCGCCGCCTCGACGTTGAGGGCGACGATCGGATCTTCCGGCTTGAGGGGCAGAGCCTCGCGAGCGAGGTTGGCGGGCTCGGTCTGCGGCCCTTCGATCGCGATATCGCCCAACAGGTAGCGCGGGCCCGGCACGACGCTCACCACCACCCGCATCTGCCCGGCTTCGGGCAATTGCTCGATCGACGACAGAGCGGTTGCGTCGTAATAGCCTTCGGAGCGGAGAAGGCGGACGGCGAGCAGCTCGTCCTCCTTGGCGCGCGCGTTGACCTGGGCGCCGTTGGTCGCCTCGCCGTCGGCATCCTCGAGCGCGGAAAGCTCGCGGAAACGGTCTTCCAGCTCGATCTCCTCCAACCCTTCCACAACGAGGGTGTAGCGTACCGGCTCGACCTTCTTGTCGTCATCGTCGTCCCCCGGCGTCGGCGGCGGGGTGGTGACGTCGAACTCGGAGATGGGCGTGAGCGGCCGTTCCAGCTCCGGGTCGGGCACCGCGGCGTCGGGGATCAGCTCGCCCTCGGGGGTCGTGGCGGGCGGCGGCCCGGCGAAATCCTCGATCGGCTCGAGCGGCCTGCCCAGCTCCGGGTCGAGCGCCGGAAGCTCCTTCTCGAACTGGCTGTCGGGAACGATGGGCTCGTCGGCGGCCGGGGTCTGGGGCGGATCGGAGGCGGTGGAGGCGGCCTGGGCGAATGCCGGCGAGGCCGTGCCCAGCGCCAGGGCGCCGGCAGCGACCGCTCCCATCAAAATACCCGCCTTCTTCAAATGCCCGCCGCTCCGGAAGGTTCAAACCGGTCCCTTACGCCGAAAAACCTTCAACTGGAAAAGCTTGCATTTGTTCCGGAGGCGTAAGGGTATGCTTATGTGGCTTGGTGGCCACGTCCTGCATCAGCTTCCAGGAGCATCGGCGACGCAGCCGCCGGATTGATCGGTGCCGCCATGTCGGTACTGAAGGTCCATGCTCCGCCCAGCTTCGCCCGCTTTGCTCGACTCCCTCGAAGCCCTGCTGGGGCCGCGCGGCTTCACGCGCGAGGCGGAGGCGCTGGAGCCGTGGCTGAGCGACTGGCGGGGGCGGTACCGGGGCCGGGCGACGGCTTTGCTTTCTCCGGCATCGGCGGCCGAGGTGCGGGCGATCGTCGTCCGTTGCGCGGCGGACCGCGTGGCGCTGGTGCCGCAGGGCGGCAATACGTCGATGGTGGGCGGCGCGACACCGGACCGGGATGGCGGTGCCTTGCTATTGTCGCTGCGCCGGATGAACGCCGTTCGGAGCGTCTCCGCGCAAGACAATGTCGCCGTCGCCGAAGCCGGGGTGATCCTCTCCGACCTGCACGATCGCGCCGTCGCGGCCGGACGGCGCTTTCCGCTGTCGCTCGGCGCCAGGGGCTCGGCGACGGTGGGCGGCCTCGTCTCGACCAATGCCGGCGGCACCCAGGTGCTTCGGTTCGGGCCGATGCGGTCGCTCGTCGTCGGGCTCGAGGCGGTGCTTCCCGACGGCTCGCTGCTCGAAGGGCTGTCGGCGCTTCGCAAGGACAATCGAGGCTACGACCTGAAGCAGCTTCTGATCGGCGCGGAAGGAACGCTCGGAATCGTCACCGCCGCCAGCCTCAAGCTGGTCGCCCTGCCCGGCTCGCGCTCGGTGGCGTGGGTCGGTCTCGCTTCGCCCGCGGCGGCGCTCACCCTGCTCCGCCGGCTCGAAGCCCGGCTCGGCGAGGCGGTGGAGAGCTTCGAGCTGGTGCCCGCGGACGCGCTCGGCCTCGTCCTCGCCGGGATCGCCGGCACCCGCCCGCCGCTGGCCGGCGCCCATCGCTGGCACGTCCTCGTCGAATCGGTCGCTCCGGAGGGCGGCCGCGACGCCGCCGAGGCGCTTCAGGAGGCGCTCGCCGCCGCTCTGGACGAGGGGCTGGCGGAG
>JASLBD010000480.1 GCA_030146745.1 Allosphingosinicella sp.
GGACCGGTGGTGATCGTGACGCCTTCGTTGACGTCGTTGATCGTCACCTGGATGCCCTGCCACGCGCTGAGCTGGCCGTCGCTGGCGGAGACGATGACGCTGTAGACATTGTCCGCCACGGCTCCGGCCGGCGACTCGTAATCGGGCGCATCGATCAGCGTGAGGACGCCGGTCGCCGCATCGATGATGAAGCGGGATGCATCCGCTCCGCCGATGATCGAATAGGTAAGGGGCGTCCCCTCGGGGTCGTGGGCGACGACGGTGGTGACGTTTCGCTCGCCCTCGTCCAGCTCCACCAGCGTTTCGGTACCGCCGCCGTTGGACGTGATTACCGGCCCCTCGTTCTCATCCTCGACCGTGACCGTGAAGGTCCGGGCGCGGCTCCAGTCGCCCTGCGAGGCGGTGATTTCCACCTCGTAGACATTGTCGCCATCGGCGTCGGCCGGGGCCTCGAAGTCGGGGCCGCCGGTGCCGGCGAATGACAATTTCCCGGTGAGCGGGTCGATGACGAAGAGAGCGCCGTCGGTGCCGCCCGTGACCGAGTGGGTGATCTGAGGCCCGCCGTCGATATCGTAAGCCTGGTAGACTCCGACATAGGCCCGATTCTCGGCCGCCCAGGTCGCGATCGCACCCGGCTCATGATCGAAGAAATCGGGAGCCTCGTCGACATTGCCGACGGTGATCGAGACGTCCTGGCTGGCGCTGGCCCGGCCGTCGCTCGCGCCGACGATCAGGTCGTAGACATTGTCGCCGCCAAAATCCTGCGGCGCTTCGAAGTCGGGCTCGGCCGACCAGCTGAGCGCGCCGGTGAGCGGATCGATTCGGAACCGCGCCGCGTCTGCGCCCCCCGCGATGGAGTAGACGATGGCGGCGCCCGCCTCGCCGCGGGCCGAGACCGCGCCGATCCCGGCACTGCCCTCGTCCACCGCGAAGCCGGCCGCCGATGCCGGGAAGCTTACGCCCTCATAGACATTGGCCGCCGTCACCGAGACGGCCTGATAGTCGAAGGATTGCCCGTCCGTGGTTCCAACGACGACCTCGTAGACATTGTCGCCGTCGGCATCGAGCGGAGTCTCGAAGTCGGGGAGCGACTTGAAGCGCAGCGTTTTGGTGACCGGATCGAGCTCGAACAGGTCCGCATCGGCGCCGCCTGCAATGCCGTAATGGGGCGCGGTGCCGTCCGGATCGACGGCGAGCAGGCCCAGGACATTGCCTGTATTCTCGTCGACCGTGACCGCAGCCTGGTCGCCGCCGCCGCCGGAGACGAAGGCGATCGCCTCCTCCCGGTTGGTCACAGTCACCGAGATGGAGCGCGAATCGGACAGCGAGCCGTCCGAGGCCGACACCTCGACCTGGTAGACATTGTCGCCGTCGGCATCGGCCGGCGCCTCGAAGTTCGGAGCGCTCGCGAAGCTCAGCGCGCCGGTGACCGCGTCGATCGCGAACAGGGACGCGTCGGCGCCTCCGGCGATGGCGAAGGAAACCGGGTCCCCGTCGAGGTCGTCGGCCGTCACGACCGTCACGGCGGTGCCGTTCTCCTCGACCGAGGCCTCCGTCCCCGAGGTGATCGTCACCCCTTCGTTGACGTTGCCGACCGCGATCGACAGGGCCTGCGTGTCCGAAAGCGCACCGTCGCTCGCGCTGACGGTCACGTCGTAGATATTGTCCGCATCCGAATCCGCCGGCTGCTCGTGGTCCGGGGCCGTCACGAAGCTGAGCGCGCCGGTCGCGGAGTCGATCGCGAACAGCGCCGCGTCGGCTCCGCCCGAGATCGCGTAGGACAAGGCTTTGCCCTCGGGATCGGCTGCCGCCACGTTGATCGCCGCAACCGCATTCTCCGCCACCGCGATCGCCGCGGCGCTGCCGCCCCCGCTGGAGGCGATGACGGGAGCCTCGTCTGCGTCGAGGATCGAGATCGAAAGTTGCTGGGTGTCGGACTTGTCTCCGTCCGAAACCGACACGGTCAAATTGTAGACGTTGTTCGCGCCGGCATCGCCCGGCGCCTCCCGGTCGGGCGCGGAGAGGAAGCTCAGCAGGCCCGATTGCGCATCGATCGCGAAGAGCGCCGCGTCGGCGCCTCCGGCGATCGCATAGGCGAGCGGCCCGTTTTCCACGTCGGCGGCGGTGACGGTAGTGACGCCGGGCTGGTTCTCGGACATCGAGACGGAGGCGAGGAAGCCGCCGCCGTTGGAGGTGATGACCGGAGCGTCGTTGGCGTCGGTCACGCTGATCCAGATCGCCTGGGTGTCGGCGGGCTCCCAGCCGTCGCTTGCGGCGACGATCACCTCGTAGACATTGTCGCCGTCGGAATCGGTCGGCGCCTCGAAATTGGCGCCGAAGCTGGATCTGAAGAAGAGCTGCCCGGTCTGCGCGTGGACGGTAAACAGGCCGGCGTCGGCGCCTCCGACGATCGAGAAGGAGTAGGACGAATCGTAGGCGTCCGGATCGTCGGCGACCACCGTCGTGATGAAGCTCGTATTTTCCGTCACGCTGAGGGAGGCGCTGTCGCCGCCGCCGCCCGAGACGATGACGGGCCCCTCGTTCCAGTTCGCGATCTCGATGGTGAGCGCTCGGCCGGCCGACAGGCTGCCGTCGCTGGCGGAGATGGTGACATCGTAGAAATTGTCGCCGCCGGAATCGGCGGGGGCCTCGAAATCGGGCGCCGTCACGAAGCGGAGCGCTCCGGTTGCCGGATCGATGGCGAAGAGGGCGGCATCGGCGCCGCCCGCGATCGACCAGGTCACGGGGTCGCCGTCCGCGTCGGTCGCGGAGAAGGTGGCGACCGCGGTGCGGTTCTCGATGTGGAAATAATCGGTCTGGCTGCCCGAAATGGTGACGCCTTCGTTGACGTTCGAGACAGTGACGGCGAGCGCCTGGGTATCGGTCAGCGAACCGTCGGAGACGGAGACGACGACGTCGTAAATGCCGTTGGAGCCCGAATCCAGGCGCGCCTCGAAATTGGGCGCCGAGACGAAGGTCAGCACGCCGGTCGAGGCATCGATCACGAAGCGCGACGCGTCGGCCCCGCCGACGATCGAATAGATGAGTCCGGCCGTCCCGTCCGGATCCGTCGCCGAGACGATCGTCACCCCGTTCTGGTTCTCCGCGACGGTCACCGAGGCGGTCGCGCCGCCGCCGTTGGAGACGATCTCGGGCGCCCCGTTCGAGCTGAACAGCTGGCCGCGGATATCGTCGTCCTGCGCCGACTGGTTGGCGCTGCTCCACACCGCGAACAGCATTCCGTTGCCGTCGACGGCGACGTCGGACTGGCCCTCGAGCCGGTTGGTGACCGTGCTCACCACGACCTCCGTTCCGACCGGGTTTCCGCTCGAATCGAAGAACTGGCCGCGGATCGAGCTCCAGACATAATTGCCGGCCGAATGGGTCCAGGTGATGACGAAGCCGCCGTCGGGCAGCTCCTCGACGCTCGGCTTCGAGGAACCGATCAGGACTCCGGTGCCGGGATCGGTACGGGTCGTGCTGACCAGGAAGTCGTCGCCGACCGGCGTTCCGTCGGCGGAGAAGATGCGCGCGCGTATCTCGACATCGCCCGTCGTCGTGCTGGCCGCGCTCTGCCACGTGACGACGAAACGTCCGCCCGAAATCTGCGAGACGGTGGCGAAATCCTGGTTCAGCGCCGTCGTGCTGCTGACGATGAACTGGCCGCCGCTCTTCGCTCCGGTGGAATCGAAGACCTGGGCATAGACGTCCGCATACTGGCCCGAACCCAGGGTCCAGGTGGCGACGAAGCCGCCGCCAGCGAGGCCGGTCACGTTGGGCGAGCTTTCGGCGCCGTACGGGCCGGTGTTGACGAGGAACTCCGCGCCGACGGCGGCGCCCGCCGCGCTGTAGATCTGTCCCTTTATCGCGCTGCTATGGCCGTCCTGGGTCGAATCGGCGGTCTGCCAGGTGACGACGAAGCCGCCGCCTTCGGGGCCGGTGACGCTGGATTTGATCTGGTCGGAGGCCGACTGGCTGTTGACCCGGAACTCGGAGCCGACCGCTGCGCCGCTCGAGTCGAACAGCTGGCCCTTGACGGCGAAGCCGCTGCCGTCCTGGGTCAGGTCCGTCGTCTCCCAGGTGACGACATAGCCGCCCGATTCGAGGGTGGTGACGCTGGGTGCGCGCTGGTCGCCCGCGGCGCTGCTGTTGATCAGCATCTCGCCGCCGACGGCGTT
>JASLBD010000110.1 GCA_030146745.1 Allosphingosinicella sp.
GGTGGAGATGGAGGCGGTGGAGAGGCGGCTCGACCTGGGCGCGGTGGAGCGGCTGGAGGGGCATGGGTTGCTGGTGCGGGAGGGCAGCAGGCTGGTCGTGCTGCCGGCGGGGCGGCTGCTGCTCGACGGGATCCTCGCGGAGATCGTCACCTCCTCGTCACCCTGAACTTGTTTCAGGGTCCAGCTCTCCGCCCGCAGGGCGGCTCGACGCTGGATGCTGAAACAAGTTCAGCATGACGATGCTTCCCGCTCCCTCAACGCCGCGCCGGCGCCTCGACGAATGACCAGATTCCGTATCTCGGTCATGTCCTCCATGGCGAAGCGGACGCCTTCGCGCCCAAGGCCGCTGTCCTTGACCCCGCCATAGGGCATGTTGTCGACGCGGTAGGAAGGCACGTCGTTGATCACCACTCCGCCGACCTCGAGCCGGTCCCAGGCTTCGAGCGCCTTGAACAGGTCGCGGGTGAAGAGGCCCGCCTGGAGTCCGAACCGGCTGTCGTTGACCTCGTCGAGGGCGGAGTCGAATTCGGTGAAGCTCGACAGGATCGCGACCGGCCCGAACGCTTCTTCGCGATAGAGGGCAGCCGAACGGTCGACGCCTTCCAGCAGGGTCGCCTCCAGCATCGCCCCTTCGCGCCCGCCGCCGCACAGCAGCTTCGCACCGCCCTCCACCGCCTCGCGGATCCAATTGTCGAGACGCCGCGCCTCCTTGACGTCGATCATCGGTCCGATGGAAGTTTTGCGGTCGTGGGGATCGCCCGCTACGAGAGCCTCCGTCTTCCTCACCAGCCTTTCCTTCAGCGCATCGTAAATGCCCGAATGGACGATGATCCGCTGGACTCCGATGCAGCTCTGGCCCGACTGGTAGAAGGCGCCGAAGACGATCCGCTCGACGGCGTCGTCGAGATCGGCGTCGCCATCGACGATCACCGCCGCGTTGCCGCCGAGCTCGAGCACCACCTTCTTCTTGCCGGCCTTCGCCTTGAGGGCCCAGCCGACCGCCGGCGATCCGGAGAAGCTCAGCAGCCTCAGCCGCTCGTCGGTCGTGAACAGGTCCGCGCCGTCGCGGTGCGCGGGCAGGATCGAGAAGGCGCCTTTGGGCAGGTCCGTCTCGGCCAGCACCTCGCCGATGATCAGCGCTCCGAGCGGAGTCCGGCTGGCCGGCTTCATCACGAACGGGCAGCCCGCCGCGATCGCCGGAGCGATCTTGTGGGCGGCGAGGTTGAGCGGGAAGTTGAAGGGCGAGATGAAGCTGCACGGTCCGATCGGCACCCGCTTCCACATCCCCTGATAGCCTCGGGCGCGCGGGCTGATGTCGAGCGGCTGGACCTCGCCCGTCATGCGCACCGATTCCTCCGCGGCGATCCGGAACGTGTCGATCAGCCTCGTCACCTCCCCTTCCGAATCCTTGATCGGCTTGCCCGCCTCCACGCAGAGGGCGAAGGCGAGCTCGTCGAAACGCGCGGTGAAGCGCTCGACGCAATGCTGGAGCACCGCCTGCCGCTCGAAGCTTGCCATCCGAGCCATCGGCCCGGCCGCCGCGGCGGCGGCGGCGATTCCGGCGTCGATGGTCGCGGCGTCGGCCAGAGCGCAGCGGAAGGCCGCCTTGCCGCTATATTTGTCGGTCACCTCGAGGTCGGCATTGGGCTGCTTCGCCTCGTTGGCGAGGTAGAGCGGATAGACGTCCCTGAGCCTGATCATCCCGTCCTCGCAAAAGTGACTGTCACTAGCGACTGTCGCCGCTGGCGCCAATCGCCCGGGCGCGGGCTTGCGCGACCTGTTCTTCAACTCCGACCGTGACAAGCGCTGTTATTCGTCCTGCTGAACGCGATCGCGACCTATTGAGCCGGCCTGCGCTTTCCTGCACACCCGGACCGGGGACAAAAGGGGGCGAAAGCCATGAAGAGGTTGATCGGCAAAGGCGCGGCCCGGCTCGTCGCGTCGCTGTTCATCTGGCTGGTGTTCATGATCTTTCTGATGACCGCAGTGACGCAGCAAAGCGTTTCCGCGCGCATCGACAAGTCCTCGCTGGGCCTCGGCTACAGCGGCACGCTCGCCTCGGTGAAAGAGGTCAAGCTGCGACAGAAAGAGCTGCCCGACCAGCGACGAGCGCAGGCGGAGCTGCTCAAGCAGCTCACCGCGAGCGAGCAGGCGGAGGAAGCGGCTCAGGGCAAGTATCGCGATGGCTGGGACGCTTCCGTGCCGATCCTGAGGCGCCTCGCGCGCGAACCTAAATGCGAGATCGCCTTCGATGCGGCACAACCCGTCCCTTACGGCGCCCGCGCCGCCCTGTGGGGGCAGGCGAAGGTATGTGTCGAGGAACATGCGAAGGAACTGCCGGCGACGGTCGTCGACAGCTTCAATAGATCGCATTTCCCCGAACTCCGCCGGGAAGCGCTGATCGCAAGCGCCGCGACCGCGAAGATCAAGAAACAGGTCGATGACGGCGCCGCCTCGATCGAGAAGGCCGCAAGCCCGACTGCCGACGAGGCTAAGGCGATCGCGAGCTTTCGGGACGCCGACGTTCTCCGCGCCTTCTTCCTCACCCGCTGGCTGATCGACTTTCCACCGCCGGTGCTGCAGCTTCTCCTGTCAGCCTCGGCCGGAGCGTTCGGGGCGTTATTGATCACGCTGATCCTCCTCGTCTACCCGAAGACCGAGCTCAACTTCTCGACCAGCGGCGGCTTCTGGGAGCGGATCATGCTCGGCGGCTTCATCGCCGTCTGCGTCTACATCGTCCTTCTTGGCGGCACCGCCGTGCTCGGCACCGCGAGCTTCGATCAGGGCGGCGCCAATTACATGACGTTCTGCGCGATCAGCGTTCTGGCCGGCATGTTCTCGGACCGAGTCGCGTACTGGCTGTCGAGTCGGGCCGACCTGTTCTTCAAGGAGAATGATCCGGCTGGCGCCCCGCAGGTTCCGCGAGCGCCCTAGGCTCGCAACGGGCCCGCCGTCGGGCCAGGTGCAGCGCACGATGCGATGGCCTCGGCCGGCGGGCGGCTCCATCCTGGATCGTGAAACGAGTTCAGGATGGGGGGCGGTTCAGACTTGTGTCTTCTCGTCGGCGAGCAGGCGGACCAGGGGCTGCAGGCCCGGGCCGAAGCGGGCGAGGATCTCGTGGTCGCCGGCCGTGTCGAAATGGGTGACGAGCCGCCTTCCGTCCCAATGGTGGAGGGCGAACCAGGGGGGGTCGGCGACGATCATCGGGCGGTCGTCGGGGCGGTCGGGGTCGATGGGCTGGAAGTCGAGTGCGACCTGGGGGGCGGTGGCGGGGCAGACGGCCAGGACGGTGCCGGCCCATCGGGTCACGACCGGGCGGTGGAGGTGGCCCGCGATCACGGCGACGATGTTGGTTTGGGCGGAGACGATCGCCTCCAGCCTCTTCACCCACTCGGCCCCGGGATTCTCCGTCATCCAGCTATGGCCGCTGTCGATCGGAGGGTGGTGGAGGGCGAGGAGGGTCGGGCAGTTCGGCGCCTCGGCGAGCCGCTCCCTCAGCCAGGCGGCCCGTGCCTCGCAATAGGCGCCGCCGTGGCGGCCTTCCTCGAGCGTGTCGAGGACGAGGATGCGCAGGTCGCCGGCTTTAAGCGCATATTGGTGGAAGCCCCCCGGCATGGGGGCATCGGGGAAAATGGTCCGGAAGGCGTCTCGGCCGTCATGGTTGCCGAGCGCGTAGTGGACCGGGAAAGGCAGGTGCGCGACGGCCTCCTTGAGGCGGGCGTAGGACAGGGCGTCGTCGCCGGTGTCGGCGAGGTCGCCGGTAGCGAGGAGGAGGTCCGGCAGCGGCACCATCTCGCTCAGCGTGCGAAGCGCCCGGTCGAGGCGCCTGCGGTTGAGCTCTTCGGGATTGCGCTGGTCGAAGCCGAGGTGGA
Organism: Allosphingosinicella sp.; assembly: GCA_030146745.1. The sequence continues at coordinate 3,873 of JASLBD010000110.1, forward strand.
GGTCGGTGATCTGGGCGATCAGCATGAGCGCCGCGCCTCGGCGACGATCGTTCCGCCCTTCTTTCCCCTCACCCTCGGGGTGATCGACACGCCTGTTCCCCCTCCTGCCGCCCCCGCATTGCAGCCCCCGACGTTGACCAAATCGCGGCGAGGATAGCAAGCCCATGACCAGCGCTCCCAAAGCCCCTCCCGTCGGCCGTCCGCGGCGACGCTCATCCTGATCCTCGGCGCTGATCGCTCTGGCTTCGGTCGCCGTCGCCGTTTCGCAAAGCGTCGGCGGCCGCCTCGTCGGCGGCGGCGACAGCCCGGTGGCGAAGGACTGGCGGCTCCTCGGCTGGACCTGTGCGCAGGCGGGCAATGCCGGCGAGGCCGCCGCCGCCTTTCGCAAGGCGGCGGGACTGGAGCCCGGCAATGCGGAGAATTGGTCGTCCCAGAAGCGGCGATGGTCGAGCAGATGGTGGCCCGGCTGGAAGGGCGGCTGAAGGCCGATCCGAAGGACGAAGTGGGGTGGATCAGGCTGATGCGCTCGCGAATGGCGCTGGCCCATACGGAGGAGGCGATGGCGGCGCTCCGCTCCGGCCTCGCCGCCTCCGGGAGCGATTCCGCCGCCTCCGGCCGCCTCAGGAGCGCCGCCGCCGGGCTGGCGTGCCGGAGGCCTGATGAGTTGCGGACGTCGTTCTGAACTTGTCTCAGCTTCCAGCGACCAGCCGCCTTGCGGTTGAAGAAGCGGACGCTGAAAGGAATTGAGGGTGATCGCGGCGCGCCGAAAGCAGAAGGCCGCCCCCTTTCGGGAGCGGCCTCGCTTTTGCCGACTGGGCCAAGCGATCAGGCGATGACCGAATCCGCCACCAGCATCTCCTGCATGGCCTGCATCGAGGGGAAGCCCGCGAACTCGGCATCGTCCTGCGAGCCGCCGCCGGCGGCGCCGACGAAGGCCGCCAGGATCGACTCCCCGCCCGACATGGACACCGAGGCGCCGCCGTCCGGACCACCGCTGATCGTGACGGTGACGGTCGCCGTGTCGGACGAGCCCCAGCCGTCCGTGACGGTGTAGCTGAACGTGTCGGTGCGGGTCTCGCCCGGCGCGAGGTCGATATTCTCGGCCGAATAGGACAGGTTGCGGCTCAGCGGGTCGAGCGTCACCATGCCGAGCGTCTCGCTTGTGTCGACGGAGCTGATCCGCCGGCTGGCGACGGCGCTGTCGGGGTCGACGTCGTTGCCGACGAGAAGGTTGTAGAGGTTGCCCGAGACGTCGCCCTCGCCGAGGTTGATCTCGTCTTCCACCGCGACGATCTGGTCGTTGCTGCCGTTGATCTTCAGGCCGATCAGCTTGCGCTCACCTTCGGTCCCGATAGCGGTGAAGTAGGTCCACTGCACCTGATCGGGCGTCAAGGCGTCGGTCGATTCATGATCGGCGGCGAAGGTCAGAGTCCCGCCTTCCGTGTCCCAGTTGAGCGTTCCGAGCAGCCCGTCCGTCTCGACCGCGGCGAGCTCG
>JASLBD010000118.1 GCA_030146745.1 Allosphingosinicella sp.
GCGCTCCCAGCCCCAGAGCAAGGACCCCGCCTGGAACGCCGAATATTGCCGCAACCGCCGCAACTTCCTCGACGACGTCACCCGCCGGGCGGTCGAAAGCGACAAGGAGGCGATGCTCGCCACCTACTCGATGGACCTCGGCGAAGGCCGCTATTTGCCGGTCAAGACCGTCTTCGTCCCGCTCTGCATAAACGGCCGCCGCTGGGGCAATTTCGAGCTCGCCTACCGCGACGAGGCGATGCGGCTCTAGCCATCATTCCGGATCAAGTTTCGGGATGACCGGTCACTCACTCTTGCCTCCGGTCGCCCCCGGAAGTTCGACGGAGGCGCTGCCGTCGGGCTTGAGACGCACCCGGGCGCGAATCTGCGTGGGGTTGCCGTCGGTGAAGAGCCGCCCGATCTGGGCGAGGCTCGGTAGCCGGTCATAGCTCTCCAGCACCTTCACTTCCGCGATGTCGTGGTGGAGGAGGAGATACTTGCTTCCTTTCGCCCGCCGCACGACCTCAAGCACTCCGCCGCCGTCGCTGTAGAGCACCAGCAGGGCCGATTCGTCGCCGGCGCCGCGGCCGGGCCGGTCCCCGCCCGTCGCCTGGAGCACCGCCATCTTCTGGTCGCCCACCTGCAACATGGTCCGGCACCAGTCGCGGCCGATCCGGGCGGGAAGCGCCTTATCGCCGCGCGCGGCCTTGACGGCCGGCTCTCCGGCCGCGTCGGAGGCGGCGAGCGTGGCCCCGTCGCCGCCGCCGTCCGCCACGACCGTCGCGTCCGGCCGAGCGGTCGACGGGCATTCTCCGGCGGAGATGGGGGCTGCCGGACTCGGCTGCACCGTGCCTTCGAAGCGCAGCCCGTCGAGCAGGGCCGTCATGACCGCGGCCACCTCGGCGGAGCGCGACTGCGGACCCGTGACTCGAAGCTTCAACATCCACCGACCGGCCTTGATGAAGGCCGCTTTGGTATGATTGTCGCCGAGGTAGCCGTCGTAGTCGGCGGTTACCGCCACCCCCCGACTTCCCGCCGCGGCCGCCAGCCCCGTGCCCAGCGAGCGAATGCCGGGCGACCGTGGGCTTCGGATCGCCTGGTCGGTGGCAATGGCCTGAACGCCGGAATGAGCGAAGCTCGGATAATAGACGTAGAGCGTGGCGAAGACCTTTTGATCGGCGCTTCGATATTTGATCGCGCTGTCGACGCCCTCGCCCCGGTTACTGAATTCCTTCGTCTCGAAATATTCCGCGCCGGCGGCGCGGCGCGGCACCGACAGCTGCGCGGGCTCGAAGGTCAGCCGCTCGACCGAGGCTTTCCAGAAGGCGTGGGGCTGAGCCGGTTCCGCTGCCGCCGCAGGCGCGGCGAGGCCGAGCAACAGGGCCCCCAACAAGATCATTCCACGCATAAGCCGCCCACTCCCCGCCAATGAAAAGAGCAGCTTACGGCTGCACCGCGACCTTTCGCAAGTTCTGTATTAGGAATTTGGTTGTGGCGGGCCGGACCGATGCCCCCCCTCAGTTCCCAGGCCGCCTCGACATGAACGCCAATCGCTCGAACAGCATCACGTCCTGCTCGTTCTTGAGCAGCGCGCCGTGCAGCGGCGGGATCGCCTTGGAGGGGTCGCGGGACTGCAGCACCTCGAGCGGCATGTCCTCGTGGAGGAGAAGCTTCAGCCAGTCGATCAGCTCGCTCGTCGAGGGCTTCTTCTTGAGGCCGGGCACGTCCCGAACCTGGTAGAAGATGTCCATCGCCTTCGCGACCAGCATCTTCTGGATGCCCGGGAAATGGACATCGACGATCGCCTGCATCGTCTCGCGATCGGGGAATTTTATGTAGTGGAAGAAGCAGCGGCGCAGGAAGGCGTCCGGAAGCTCCTTCTCGTTGTTCGAGGTTATGACGACGATCGGGCGCTCGGCCGCCTTCACCGTCTCCTTGGTTTCGTAGACGTGGAACTCCATCCGGTCGAGCTCCTGGAGGAGATCGTTGGGGAATTCGATGTCGGCCTTGTCGATCTCGTCGATGAGCAGGACCGGAAGCTTCGGGCTTGTGAACGCCTCCCACAATTTGCCGCGGCGGATGTAGTTGGAGATCTCGTGGACCCTGGGATCGCCGAGCTGGCCGTCGCGAAGCCGAGCCACCGCGTCATATTCGTAGAGGCCCTGATGCGCCTTGGTCGTCGACTTGACGTGCCATTCGATCAGCGGAGCGTCCAAAGCGGCGGCGATCTCGTGGGCGAGGACGGTCTTGCCGGTGCCGGGCTCGCCCTTGACGAGGAGCGGCCGCCGAAGCGTGACGGCGGCGTTGACCGCGACCTTGAGGTCGTCGGTGGCGACATAGCTCTGGGTGCCTTCGAAGCGCATCGCGGCGGGATAGGGGAGGGGCCGGAGGAGGGCAAGCGCCCTCCCGGGATGACGAGCGTATCAGCTCCCTGCCCGAGCCTGCTGCCTCGCCTCGAGCAGGTCCCACAGGCCGTGATGCTGGACGAGGATCTGCTGCGCCCCGAACAGGAGCGCGCGCTGGACCTGCGGCGGCGCCCCGTAAGCGTCGGCGAGGCGCACGATCGAATCGGACTGGGCGGCCGGATAGGCGGGCGTGTCGACCCCGAAGCGCGAAGCGGCTGCGTCGAGGCAGGAGCGGATCACGGCCCAGTCGAGCACCAGGGCCATGGCCGCTCCGAGCGCGCAGCCGCGGCGTTCGGAGGAAGCGAGGGTCTCCATCGCATGGCGCTGGCCGAGCACGGCCGTGTCGGTGCCGCCGGCGCCCGGGGTGCTCGGCACCGGACCGGCGGCGACGGCGAGCCGGGCGAGATAGGCGCGCTCCCCAGCGAAGGCGTAGGTCGCGTTGGTCAGCCAGGTGCGGGCGTCGGGCTCGACGACCCGGGCCGCGGCATGGTCGATCAATCCGGGATAGCGGCCGTGGAGGACGCACAGATAATGGATGAGGTCGGCGAGGTCGCGCCCGGCGGTCGGAGCCGTCAGCAGCCGGGCGCTCGCCGCATAGGGATGGGCGGCGCTGCCATGCTCGGCGAGCCGCTCCAGAAGCAGCGCGCCCGTCTGGGGCCCGCCGGCAGTCTCAACCGATGCTGAAGCCATCTGGCCCTCCCGAAGCGGTGTCGAACCGCCCTAAAAGTCTGACCTATATCAATGGCGTAAAAACCCGGTTTACGGCCCGTTAGGGCGGCGGAAAGGCTGTTCCTCCCGAAAGGGGACGATTGCCCGGTTCTGGCACACGGACGTCGAACAAAGGGGAGTGACCGTCGCCACGGGGAAGGGGGAGTGACGGCCATGAGTGACTGTCACTCCCGCGTCTCAGGCGGCGAGGGCCATTTCCGGTTCGGAGTGGGCGTCGGCCTGCTCCGCGGTGATCGACACCGCTTCGGCTTCCGCTGCGACGGTCGGGCGCGGATTCGGAGCCACGAGGCGGGTGAAGGCGACGAGGAGGCCGAGGGCGGCGTAGAGGGCGAGCGCGCCGATGGGGGAGAAGAACAGGCCGACGGAGAAGGCGATCCTGAGGAGGACGGGGCTGAAGCCGAGATCCTCGCCGAGCGCCTCGCAGACGCCGAAGAGGGTGTGATCGCGGGCGAAGACATTGGGCTGGGCGGTTTGCATCACTTGCTCCCTGGCGTAGATGCAGATCCTTCAGCACGAGCCGTGCCAGATTAGGTAAACCAGCCGTTTACAACGGGTTATGCGACAAGGGGTGATCCCGGCCCGGGCTTCGCGAGCGGCCGCTCGCCAAATATTGGTGAAATCCGCCAGGCTTGCGCCTCGCGCGGCCGCGAGTTGCAGCCATTCCGGACCGACCAACGCTTCTGGCCGCCGCCGGGATTTGATACGGAGTTCCGGTCCGTTGAGGGTGCCCCCGCCGGCTGATCTGGCTTCCTCCGGCGGGGGCGGGGGCCGGAGCGTGCGAGCACGGTCTCCGGCCCCCATCTTCGATCCGATTCCGGATGTTCTTACATCCATTATGCGGCGAAGGAGGTCAATCGTATCCGGGTCGCAGATATTCGGCCGGGGCTCGTGCGTGTCTCGGCGCGGGACGCCGGTGAAGAGAACGGAAGGGTGCCCGGTTCCGGACCGCCCTCTTCGTCATTCCCGCGACGGCGGGAATCCGGCACTGACCCAGTACCGGATCCGGCTTTCGCGGGAAGGACTGGAAGCTCCTAGCTGCCCCGGCCGAACGTGTAGGTCAGCGCGAGCCCGCCGGAGAATTGATCGCGCGAGCCGAAGGACCGGACCACCGGCGAGTCGGCCGCGTCGCCGACCAAGCGGTCATATTTGGCGTAGCTGTAGATTCCGAAGCGCCTGGAGAGCTGGGTGAGGAATCCGGCGGTCGCGCCGATCGCCTGGATCCCGCCGCCGGGGCGGTAGACGGCGAGTCCGGTGCGGACCGATTCGGGGGCGGTCACTCCGAAATAGGCGCGGTGGTAGCGCGCGTCCGACCAAGTGACTCGGGGCCCTATCGAGAACAGCCACTCGTCCCCGTCGCGGGCGACGAAATCGGCGCCGGCCTGGCCGGTCCAGCCGTCATGCCCGCCCAGGCCCTTACGCAGCTCGGTGCGGACCCGGAACTTGGGGCTGAACTCATATTCGACGAACGCACCCGCCTCGACGGTGAAGGGCACCTTGTCCAGGTCGGCTCCGACGTCCTTCGCCGTCCGGCTGCCCTCGAAATTGAGGGCCGGGCCCAATTCGAGGCCACCCGTCCTGATCAGCTCAGGTCCGAAGCTCTCGTCCGGAGCCTCGAATTCGAAGGGCTTCGAGCCGCGGGCGACCGACACGTCGACGAGGGGCCGAAGGCTGTGATCGTCGGCGCCGGGATAGCTGGGCACGAACTGCGGGCCGAGGCCGATACGGATCCGGCGCGGTTCCTTCTTCTCCGACTCGTCTCCGTCCTGGGCGGCGGCGGGAGCGCTCAAGCCCGCGAGCAGCAAGGGGAGGGCGGCGGCGGCGAGCATTGTTCTTCTCGCGCGGCGCCCGGCGGCTTTCGATCGGCAACGTTGCATCACCCCTGTTTCTCCTTCGCGAATCATTGCCTTAACTGACCAAAATCTTTTCGAACAACAACTCGCCCGTGCGCGTCGTGCCCGCCCTAGTCCAGCCCGATTCGCTATAGAAGCGCTCCGCGCGCGTTCCAGGGGCGGTGCTGAGGGAAAGTCGGCGCAGGCCGCGCCCGATCGCCTCTTCGATCAGCCTGGCGTGGAGCGCCTGGCCGACTCCCATTCCCTCCGCCTCCGGAGCGACGAACAGGGCCCAAACGCTGGCTTCGGCGACGTCGAGGACGGCGAAGCCGGCAAGGCCCCGCTCCGTCTCGGCGACCCAGGCTGCGCCCCGGTCCAGATAGGAGAGATAGGATTGTTCGGTGACCTGCCGGGGATCGGACAAAGCGTTCTCGGCGACCCGGAGGCGCAGGGCGTGCATGGCCGCTATGTCGGCGGCGCAAGCGGACCGGATCCTCATGTCCGCCGGGTCGGAAGGAAGGCGGACAGGGCGACGAGGGCGGCGAAGACCGCGAGGATGATTCCCCCGATCATGAGTCCCGGCACCACCAGCGGATTGCCGTCGAGCCAGGCGCGGACGAGGGCATAGCCGCCCGCGCCCGTCGCCGCCGCCAGGGCGAGCATCGCGCCGATGCGCCGGGCCCGGCTCGGAGCGCGCGCCGCGGGGCGAAGGCTCTGCTGGTAATGCGTGAGGACCCGCACGGCTTCGGAGCGCGCGCTCGCCGGGACGGGGATCCGAAGGGTCGTGTCCACCGGCGGGCTGTGCCGGCTGCGGGGATAGCGGAGCGCGAATTCGAGACAGGCCGGCGGTCCCTCGATCCAGCGCAACCCGCGCAGGTCGGGAAGTCCGCCCGGCTTGAGCGAATGACAGCTCCCGTCGACCAGCGCCGATCCGGCGCCGACGATCACCTCGACCGGCTCCGCGGGCGCCGACTTGCGGACCCACAATTCGTTGCCGAGCGAGAAATCCTGCCCGGCGCGACGCGAATCGAGTCCGCGAAACCCTTGCCACTCGGCGGGAGAGACCCGCCAGCGCGCGATCACGCCGATGCCCGCCAGCAATTGGGCCCGCCCGCGGACGGCGAACAGCGCCTCGACCAGAATGTACAGCGGGAAGGGCAGGAGGGCGAAGCCGAGGAGGATCGGGCCGACGGCGGTCCAATCCTCGTCGAGACTTTGCTCGCGCCAGGCCCCGAAGGCGATCAGCGCCGCCGAGGCGAGGACGAGGAGCAGGCAGTAAAGCGCTTTTCGGGCGGGATTGCGCATCCGGAAAATTCCCCCTGCATCCGACCGGCGGCAGCATTGCCCAGCGCGGACCGCAGGTAAACCCGAACTCCGGACAGCGCCGATTGCGGACATTCGCCGGCGGTGCGACAATGCGGGATACGAATCCTTTTGCGGGGAACGGCTTATGCGCATCGTCGGGCTGCTGGCCCTGGCTCTCCTTGCTCTCCCGGTGACGGCCGCCGCGGCCCAGGCGGGGCGGGGCGCCGCTCCGCTCGCGCGCGGCGCCCACGACGCGATCGTCAACGGCGTCCGCCTCTGGTACCGGGTCGCCGGCAAGCCTCGCGGAATTCCGGTCGTCTTCCTCCACGGTGGCCCGGGCCAGGGCAGCCAGACCTTCGCCCGCTTCGCCGGACCGCACCTCGAGCGCTCGCAGCGCATGGTCTATCTCGATCAGCGCGGCAGCGGCCGCTCAGAGAAGCACTGGGCCAAGGAATATTCGGTCGCCCTGATGGTGGACGATCTCGAGCGGCTGCGCCGGCTGTGGCGGGTGGACCGGATCGCGCTCATCGGCCACAGCTTCGGGACCCTGCTGGCCCTCGAATATGCGGCCAGATATCCGCAGCACGTCTCCCACCTCGTCCTGTCCGGGACCGTGGTCGATTTCCCGGCCATGCTCGACCTCGCCTGCGTCCGGCTGGAGAAGGTCGATCCGAAGGCCTATGCCGAAGCCGTCGCCAGGCTGCCCGCGGGCTCCGAGCGCCGTTGCCACATCTTCGCCGCCGGCCGCGACTTCATCAACGGCAACATGTACCCGGACCCCGCGACGATGAAGCTGGTCGACGACACCGACAAATCGGACGGCATGTACAATACCGGCGAAATCTTCGGCGCGCTGTCTAAGCAGGGACTCCTCGACTACCGTTTCGACCGCCCGCAACGCCTGACCATGCCCGTCCTCGCCATCGCGGGCGGCAGCGATTTCCAGGCGGCGGTCGAGCCGGTGCGAAGCTTCGTCGCGAAGGTGCCCGGCGCGCGCCTCATCGAATATGAGGGCCGCGGCCACTTCATGTTCGTCGAGGACCCGCAACGCTTCGCCCGCGACGTCGCCGCTTTCCTGGGCGGGCGCCTGGAGCGCTAGCGGGCGCTTCTCGGCGGCGCGCAAGTCCGCCGGGGCAGCGGGAAGGGAGAAAGCAACGCCGGGTCGCGTGGGGGTTTGTGACTAGCCGCTCCGGCGGCTATATCGGCCGTCATGGACGAAGAGGCGAAAACCGTGTCGACGGCCGCCGGGACGACGGGGGCCAAGGGAGAGCCCGAGCTGCTCGGCCCTTTCTTGGGTCATGTCACGACCGACAGCATCAAGATCTGGCTCCATGCGGAGCGAACCGATCCGTTCGTCTACGTTACGCTCCATACCGGAAGCCCCGATGCCCCGATCTTTGCGGAGGCGAAGCTGGAGTTGCGTCCGGAAAGGCTGTTCACCGACTGCGTGGCGATCGCCGGCCTCGAGCCGAACACGATGTATTTTTACAAGCTCTGGACCAATCCGGCCTATTCCATCGCGCTGCCGCTGGATGGGCTGTCGGAAGGGGATTTGCACTTCCGCACCCTCCCGGCCGATCCGGATGCCCAGATCGATTTCCTGGTAATGAGTTGCCACAACCCCACCGTGGCCGAAGCGGACGGATTCGAAGGCCATGCCGTCTGGGCCGACATTCCGCAGATCGTCGACCGGCAGAGCAACAAGAACGTCCGTTTCGCACTGCTGGGCGGGGACCAGGTCTATGCCGACGAATGGCAGGACGCGATCCTCAAGGCGCAGAGCGACGAGGAGCGCATGCGCCTCTACTTGAGCGTCTACCGCCGCTTCTGGAGCAACATTCACTACCGGCGCGTGATGTGCGCGCTCCCCGCGGTCATGATCTGGGACGATCATGACATCACCGACGGCTGGGGTTCGCGGGTCGATTCGTTCGAGGGCGAGACGGATGCCTTCAAGCCGGAGTGGCGGAACCTCTTCGAAGCCGCCTTCCGCTCTTTTTCGCTGATGCAGGCGAGCCGGAATCCCGCGCCGCTCGCTGCGAATCCCCGGGACGGGCTCGATTTCGCTTTCCGCATCGGTCAGTGGGGCTTCATCTTCCTCGACCTGCGTACCAATCGGAACCTGCGGCGGAAGCAGCTGCTCACCCCCGGGCAAGGAAGCCGGATACGCGCTTGGGTAGAAGCGAACAAACAGGATTTGGAGGCGCTGTTCGTCGTCAGCCCGGTGGTGTTCTCCCACGGCAGCCCGGTGGTCGAGGACCTTACCCTCAAAGCCTGGCCATGGGTCATGAAGGCCGTCGACTGGATCGCGGCTTGGGGGAAATGGGGAAAGGGCCTGCAGACGAAATTCGGCAAATCGCTCGGCGACATAAGCGACGACATCAAGGATTCATGGGGATGCGCCGAGAATGGCGCACAGACCGACGAGATGCTGGACTTCCTGTTCGGGCTTCAGAACGACCAACAGCATCCCGTCAGCGTGGTCATCCTCAGCGGCGACATCCACACCTCGGGCTATGCCACCATCTATTCGAGCGACCCCCGCCATGGCGAGCGCTCCTCGATCCCGCAGATCACCTCGAGCTCGATTTCCTACACGCCTTTCAACTGGCTGCTGGAGGCGATCTACCGCTATGCCAGCAAGGCTGTCACGCTGGGTTCCCGCGGGGCCTATACATCGCAGATCAGCCATCATTTCACCTCTCGAAGCGTCGCCGTGCTGTCGCTCCGGCGCGGCCACGCCCCCGGCGAGCACCAGCTGAAGGTGAAATATTATATCGAGGGTTTCCCGGAGCCCCAGACCCTCCTGTTCGACCTCAGCCGCACTTCGCACCGCGAAAATATAAGCTGGGTCGCTCAGGAGAAGCTGTTCGCGAAGGAATATTCGCCCGCCGCCGTCGATGTCGAAGCACTCCTGATCGAGCGGGCGAAAGGCACCCGGCAGCCGCTGAACTGGAAGGAATCGATTGTCGACCTGATGAAGCTGCTGGGGCTCGACAGCAGCCTCGGCGCGCGCAAGAGGCTCGCTCAGCAATGGGGCTATGCCGGCCCGTTGAACGGCTCGGCCGAGATGAACATCTGGCTGCACCGGCAGTTGATCCGGCGGTATCGCGAGAGCGGCGGCGAGGTTCCCGAGGAGGAGGACGCCGGTCCGGGTGCCGGCAAGAACGGCCCGCCGGTGCAGGCCCTTTGACGAGGTTCGCAGCCGGCCTTTGCGTTCGCTGGGGCCGGACCGGCCGCGGATGACGGATCGAGCTCGCCGTTAGGCGCGGAGCGGGCGAGGGCAATCCCGCTTTTTGTCGAAGCGATCGGCGGCTTTGTCGAGCCGGACGTGCCGCCGGACGCCGCCGCTTTAGGTCGCGCCGAGGCGGCGACCGTCATCGCCGTCCGCTCGAGAAAGGCTGTCCATGTTCCCTCGATCCGCGCAAATCCTGCTCGCGCCGCTGCTTCTCGCCGCCGCCCCCGCGCCGCCGGCGGCCGCGCCCGAGCCGCCCGAGCCGCCGGAGCGGATCGAAGATGCTTTCGACGGCGCCGCGCTTGCGCCGGGCTGGACCCTGTTCCATGCCCGCTACGGCTGGCCCGACAAGATCAAGAGCCTCTCCGTCAGCGACGGCCTGCTCCGGCTCGAGCCGTTCCACTCCGCCTGGGTGCGCGATCTCCAGGCGCCCTTCCTGTTCAGAACCGTCGCCGGCGATTTCGACATCCGCGCTCGGGTCCGGATGAAGGCGCTGGAGGGGCCGGTCGCGGGCGGCACCTGGTCGCTGGGCGGGCTGATGGCGCGGGTCCCGAACGGGCTCGATGCCGCGAGCTGGGAACCGAACCGGGAGAATTGGCACTTCATCACCACCGGAGTCGGCTACGAGGCGGGCAAGCCGGTGACCGAGACCAAGGGCACCTACAACAGCTATTCCTCGTTGAAGCTCAGGCCCTGGCAGTCGGGCTGGACCGAGCTCCGGCTGGTCCGCGTCGGGATGGCCCTGTTCGCGCTCGCCCGGCCCGGCGGCGGGGGTCCCTGGCGGCTCCGCGACCGCTTCTACCGGATGGAGATGTCGCCGGCGATGCAGGTCGGCCTCATCGCCTACACCACCAGCCCCGACGTCGCGCCCCGGCCCGAGGACGCGCGCACCGAGAACCGCGCCGTCAACCGCACCGCCGCGGTCGACGCAATTCTCGAGGTCGACTGGATCCGCGGCGCCCGTCCCAGCGCGTCGCGGCCCGCCCCAGCGCCGGGCGACCGCGCCTCTGCAATGGCCTGGTGGTATGACGAGGTGCGCGGCGCCAACCCGCTCACCGATCCCAACCTGCCCGAGGCGGAGGTGCTGCGCCTGCTCGGCGACTAGGCCAGCTCCCGCGCCTCCTCCGCGGACGAGAGCGGTTCGCCGGCGACGACCACGATCGTCGAGTTGAAGCGGGTGATTCCATAGAGCTTCTTCGCGAACTCGCGCGGCAGCCGGATGCAGCCGTGGGAGGCGGGATAGCCGGGCACCCGTCCGGCGTGAAGCGCCACCCCGCCCCAGGTGAGCCGCTGCATGTAGGGCATCGGCGCGTCGTCGTAGAGGTTGGAGCGGTGCTTCACCTTCTTCTGGAGGATCGGGAAGACGCCTTCGGGCGTGTCGTGGCCCGGCTTGCCGGTGGAGACCTTCGACGAGCCCCACGGCTCCCCCTTCCTGAAGACGAACATCCTTTGCGACGGGATGCTGACGACGATCAGGACGCCCTGCCCGAGCGCCTCGCGGGGCGTGGGAGGCGGAGGCGGAGGCGGAGGCGGAGGCGGGGGAGGCGGCGGCGGCGGCGGCGGGGCCGGAGGGAGCGGCTCCGTCGGTTGCGGCGCGGCGAGCAGGACTTCGGAGGCCGGGCTCCGGTCCACCGCGACGGGGGCGGCGGACGCCGGCTCGCGAGGCGGCGGAGCATTGCTGGCGAGGACGACCAGGCCGATCCCGCAAGCAATCACTCCGACCGACCTTTTCATGGCACCTCTTTCCGCCTGCAAAACCGTTAACCCTAACGTCTGAGGCGGGGCGGGGGGTCCTGGGGTCAGCGGAAGAATTCGGGCGGGGTTTGCCGGAGCGCTGCCGCCCGAACCCCTCTCCCTGGAGGGGAGAGGGGTTCTCCGCCTCATCTCGCGCAGGCCTGGCCGCTGGCGGACAGACGTGTCAGCGAAGCCGAAGGCGACGTGCTGATGGCGACCCCCTGCCGGCAGCGCCGCAGCTGGAAGCGCACCTTGCGCGCCCTGAAATCGAGCGAGACCCGGCGGAAGGTCTCCAGGAGGTCCGTTCCGATAAGCAAGGCCGGCGTGTCGGCAAGGCCGAACACCTCGAAGGGCGGCACGTCGGCGAAGGCCATCGGCACGTTGCGAAGGATCACCGAGCCGAGCCGAAGCTCGCCGATCTGCGCGAGCTGGAGCTCGACCGTCGTGCCGGTCACCCCGGTCGCGGTGACCGTCTTGAACTTGCCGATCCTTCGGCGGAGGAGCTTGTCGCGAAGGGCGGAATTGCCGATGGTGATCTGGGACCCGGTATCGATCACCGCGTCGAGCGTGATCCGGCCGGCCTTCACCTCGGTCAGGATCAGTTGGCCCCGCCGAAGCCGCGCCGTGACGACGATGTCGCCGGGCCGGGATTTGGCGGGCCTCGACGCGTCCTCGATCCGGATCAGGCGCTTCTCGAAATCCATCATCAGGCGCTGGCGGGCGAGCGCGTCGATGCCGATCATCCCGGCGCCGCCGAGATCGGCTTCGCGCAGGGCCGGAAGCTGAAGGTCCCGGATCGTGCTCGGGCCGAGGGTCAGCGTGTCGACCCTGACCCGGTCGACGATGTTGCGGTCGGTCATGTTGTTGAGAGTCACCGGAGTCCCGAGCGGGAGCTGAAGGTCGCGCGCGATCCGGAGCCCGACCACGGAGGTATCGGCGCCGCTGTCGACGACGAACTGGTAGGGCCCCCGGCCGTTCACCCGAACCTCCACGCTGAGCCGGGTTTCCGTCTTGCGGGCCTCGATGTCGTCGCCGCCGATGTCGAGCGCCTCGTCGATGACCGCCGGGGGGAGCGCCGGCATGGCCGAGGGTCCCGGCGGAGCCGGCCTTGGCCTGCCGATCTTCGGCGCCTCAGCCGCCGCTCCGAGGCCGGCAGCGGGCGGTACGGCAAGAAGCGCGCAGGCTAAGACGAGGCTGGGGCGGGCGATCGGCAAACTTTTCCTTCCGTCGGAGGGAGGAGACTTACGAACTATGCGTTCGAACGACGGCTTGCCATGCTTGTTCGACCGAGCGGA
>JASLBD010000125.1 GCA_030146745.1 Allosphingosinicella sp.
GCCAAGTTCGGCCTCGCCATGCTCCAGCTCGGCGGCGGCTTCCTGGTGCTGGTCGCCGGCGCCAACGCGGCGGGGCTCGACGTCCCGACCCCGGTCATCTTCATCTTCCTGCTCTATCTCCTCCACACGACCGGCGAGCTCTGCCTGTCGCCCGTCGGCCTCTCGGCGATGAACCGCCTCGCCCCGGCCCATATGGCCAGCCTGATCATGGGCACCTGGTTCTTCGCTTCGGCGACCGGCAATTTCGCCGCGGGCCTGATCGCCGCGGCGACCGGCTCCGAGGGCGCGTCGGGCGAGGCCGCCGGCAAGGATACGGTGCTCGACGTCTACTCCACCGTCGGCTGGGTGGCGATCGGCGTCGGCGTCGCCGTCATCGTCATCTCGCCGCTGATCAAGAAGCTGATGCATCTCGATACTTTGCGCGACAACGAGGACGAAGAGCTTGCGGGCTACAAGGAATTGGCCGAAAATCAGGCCCCCGGCATGTTCCCGCAGCGCGAGACCAAACCGGAAGACCGGCAGATCTGATCCCTATCCGGGGCGAAGGAGTCGAATGCGATCACTGACCTGGGCGGCCGTCCTCTCGGCCGCCATACTTTCCGCCTGTACCCACAACCAGAAGCCGCAGACGGCGTCCGCCCAGACGCCCCGGACGACGCCTAAAACCTATTCGAGGGATCCCTTCCCCTCGACCTACAGGGTCTATCCAGGCGTAGTGACGGCGATCACCGGAGCCACCGTCTTCGACGGCGAGGGCGGGCGGATCGACAACGGAACGGTCGTGCTGGCCGACGGGGTCGTCCAGGCGGTCGGCGGCGCGGACACGCCGATCCCCGAAGGCGCGACGCGGATCGACGCCGCCGGTAAATGGGTTACGCCCGGGATCATCGACATCCACAGCCATCTCGGCGACTATCCCAGCCCCTCGGTCGAGGCGCACCAGGACGGCAACGAGATTACGAGCCCGGTCCGGCCGGAAGTGTGGGCGGAGCACAGCGTCTGGCCGCAGGACCCGGGCTTCAGCCGGGCGCTGGTCAACGGCGGAGTGACCAGCCTGCACGTCCTTCCGGGCTCGGCCAATCTGTTCGGCGGCCGCGGCGTCACGCTCAAGAACGTCCCCGGCCGGACCATGCAGCAGATGAAGTTCCCCGGCGCGCCTTATTCGCTGAAGATGGCGTGCGGCGAGAATCCCAAGCGCGTCTATGGCGGCCGCAACCAGATGCCGGGCAGCCGGATGGCCAACATCGCCCTGATGCGGCAGACCTGGGCACGGGCGCAGGAATATCGGCGCAAGTGGGACAATTACGAGCGCAATGGCGGCGACATGCCCGGCCGCGATCTCGCCATGGATACTCTCCGTGGAGTGCTCGCCGGCGAGATCACGGTCCAGAACCATTGCTACCGCGCCGACGAGATGGCCAACATCATGGATATGGCCAGGGAGTTCGGCTACAAGGTGACCGCTTTCCACCATGCCGTGGAGAGCTACAAGATCGCCGATCTGCTGAAGGCGCACGGCGCCTGCTCGGCGATGTGGGCCGACTGGTACGGCTTCAAGATGGAAGCCTATGACGGCATCCAGGAGAATATCCCCCTCGTCCACAATGCCGGCGCCTGCGCCATCGTCCATTCCGACGATCCCAACGGCATCCAGCGCCTCTACCAGGAAGCGGCCAAGGCGCTCGCCAACGGCCGGCGGATGGGAATCCAGATCTCCGACGAGACGGCCTGGACCTGGCTCAGCCTCAACCCGGCCAGGGCGCTCGGGATCGGGGACCGGACGGGCAGCCTGCGCACCGGCAAGATGGCCGACGTGGTGCTTTGGAACGGTCACCCGTTCAGCGTCTACACGAGGCCCGAACGGGTCTGGGTGGACGGAGCCTTGATGTACGACGCGAACGACCCGAGGCGCCGCCCGGTAAGCGATTTCGAGCTCGGCCAGCCGGGCGAAGGGGATGTGAAGTGAGGGGCGTATTCCAAACCCGTCATTCCGGACTCGATCCGGAATTCATGAACACCGCAGGTCGGGGTTCCAAACGGCGGCATTCATGGATCCCGGCCTTCGCCGGGATGACGGCGTGCGCACTGGCGCTCTTCGCCGCCCCCGCCATGGCCCAGACCGTCGCCATCACCGGCGGCACCGTCGCGCTCGGCGACGGCTCGGAGCCGATCGAGGGCGGTATCGTGGTGCTCCGGAACGGGCGCATCGTCGCCGCGGGCCGCAACGTCGCCGTGCCGGCGGGCGCTCAAAGGATCGATGCGACCGGCAAGTGGGTCACTCCGGGCCTCATCGCAGGGTTCTCGCGCGTGGGGCTGCTCGAGGTCGACGCGGTCAACGCGACCAACGACGTCTCGGCCGCCAACTCCCCGTTCAGCGCGGCGATCGACGTCGTCCCGGCGATCAACCCGCGGGCGCTGGCGATCCAGGTCAGCCGCGCCGGCGGGATCACCCGCGCCATCGTCGCTCCGGGAACGGCCAAGAGCATCTTCGCGGGGCAGGGCGCGGTCATCGACACCGGCAACGACATGGAGGCGGTGACCCGCGCGCGCGCCTTCCAGTTCGTCGAATTGGGCGAAACCGGCGCGAACGACGCCGGCGGCAGCCGAGCCGCGGCCCATGTCCTGTTCCGCAACGCGCTGAGGGAGGCGCGCGACCTCGGCGACCGCTTCCCGAGCCCGATCTCGGGCGGCGGCGGCGCTCGCGAGCCGCGGGCGAGCGACCAGCGCGACTTCCCGCTCGAGGAGGTGCCCGACAACAGGCTCCTTTCGGCCCGGGCGAACCGCACCCAGGACGTGCTTCTCACCCGCTTCGACGCCGCGGCCCTGGTGCCGGTGCTTCAGGGGCGGCAGCTGCTCCTCGTGCATGTCGAGCGGGCCAGCGACATCCTCCAGGTGCTTGCGCTGAAGAAGGAGTTCCCGCGCCTCAGGCTGGTCCTGGTCGGAGCCACCGAGGGCTGGACCATCGCCGACCGAATCGCCGCCGCGCGGGTGCCGGTGATCGCCAACGCCCTCAACGATCTGCCCTCCACCTTCGAGCAGCTTGCGGCGACCCAGTCCAACGTCGCCCGCATGAAGGCCGCCGGGATCCCGGTCGCGCTCGGGATGATCAACGACGACGAGGCGCGTCAGGTGCGGCTGGCGCGGCAGCAGGCCGGCAACATGGTCGCGGTCGGGCGGGTGCCCGGCGCCTCGGGCCTGAGCTGGGGCGAGGCGTTGGCGACGATCACCTCGGCACCGGCGGAAGCGGTCGGAATGGGCGGCGAGATCGGCTCGCTCCGGCCGGGGCGCCGGGCCGACGTCGTCATCTGGTCGGGCGATCCGTTCGAGAACAGCAGCGCCGCCGAGATCGTCCTGATCGACGGGGTCCAGCAGCCGCTCGACAATCGCCAGACCAAGCTGCGCGACCGCTACCGCGCGCCGACCGAAGGCGAACTTCCCAAGGCATACGAGAGGTGATCGCGACCGTCAGCCTCGCGCTGGCGACCCTCGCCTTCGTCGGCACCCACCTCGCCATGTCGCATCCGCTGCGGACGCGGCTCGTCCAGAATCTCGGGGACCAGTGGTTCGCCGTCCTCTATTCGGCGGTCTCGTTCATCACCCTGGGCTGGATGATCCTCGCCTACAGGGCGACGGAGAACAGCTATTTCCTGTGGGTGGCGCCCGATTGGGCGGGGCCGGTCGCGGCCGGCGTCACCCTGGTCGCCTGCATCCTCCTCGCCGGGTCCTTCTTCCGCAATCCCGCCTTCCCGCATCCGGGCGCGAAACCGAAGGCGCCGCGGGCGGCGAGCGCGGTGTTCGCCGTCACCCGCCACCCGATGAACATGGCCTTCATCCTGTGGGCGCTGGCCCATATCGCCTTGTGGGGCGCCTTGCCCAATCTGATTGTCGCCGGCGGGATACTGGTGCTCGCCCTGCTCGGAT